>NZ_CP197003.1:0-6298 GCF_056716095.1 Clostridioides sp. LIBA-6622 | reverse complement strand
CTTTTCACATCCTTTGCTATACCTTATTCAAATAAAATTATATCGCATTTAGAACTAAAAGTGTCTTTTTTATTTTTTGTCACATTTAGGTTCCCTCCTGTCACATTTAGGTTCCCTCCTGTCACATTTAGGTTCCCTCCTGTCACATTTAAAGTTCCCTCCTGTCACATTTAAAGTTATCAAATATAGTTATATCAATAGATAAGACGGCTCCTAAATACTATATTAAATACTATTAAATATTATTTATAGGTTTATTACTATTAATAGGGATATACTATATAGATAAATGACAAAATTAAAAATTGTCATAATTAAAACCAAGAAAATTAAGAAATCTTTTAACCTAAAAGTAAAAAAATTAAAACAAAAAATGAGCCTCTAAAATATCGATAAATTTATAAAAATAACTATAACCTCGAAAAGTTATAGTTATCACCAAAAAAGTTATATTTAAAAAACATTCAAAAGCAACTTATAAAAAAACAAAAAATAAGCCTCTAAAAGCAATTTTAAAGACTACAAGGATTAATTACCTTACAATGCAAATATAAAGCCTTACAGATAGCATTAAAAGGCTTATAAGGCTATTAAAGAAGCTTGGCTATATATGCGATTAAAATATTTATTTTAATTGATGTGATATGTGCTATAATATTTATGCAAGGAAAATAATGTTTGAAAAGTGTAAGAGTGGCTATTTCCATATTTAGTAGACGCCAAATTCCATAACGGAAGGAGGTGGAACGATATGGTGATAAATTTTTTATTGAGTATAATAGCTGGTGTTATATCAGCGTTAATATATGAGAAAATAAAAAACCACTCAGACGCCAATAAGAGTGGTTTCAAAAAATAGTAGTTTTCAAAATGATTGGAAATAGCTACTCTTGTATAAAGTAAATTGTTATTTCCTTGCTTTTATTATATCACAAAATAGACGCTAGCGTTTAGAAAAATAGTCTATAAAAACTATTACTGTCTACAAAAATAGCCTATAAAAACTATTACCGTCTACAAAGACTATTTTTATATTATATCCAAAAGTAATTTTATGATGTATTTCTATTCCTAACATTCTGTATCTTTTTCAATCACTATGTTCCCATCTGCACATGTCAATATTACACTTCGATTGTCTTTAGTTATACCTAACTCTTTCATCATACCAGCTGGTATAGATAGCTTATAACCGACTGAACCTTTACCACTTGTGCCACCACTCTTGTTAATGCTTATATTACGCTTTACTTGTTCCATGTTCTCACCTACTTTCAATATCAATTATATTGATGGATACCACCAAGTCAATATGTATTTAAAAAAATAATAAAGATTTTCATATTTGCTGACTTATTACTGACAAAATACAAGTATTGATATTATGTATATATTGTAAATACTATATTACAATGGATTAAGGCATAAAATATAAAATTCTATGTCTTAGTTTGCTGACATTCAAAAAAGAGTTGTAAGTGTTGATATTACTAGTATATATTGATTTTTTATGTTTCAGCGTATTAAATAAAAAAACCACTCTTAAAATGCTGAGTGGTTTAATTTATATATCTAATCCATATCCTTTTCAATTATTATTTTGCCATTTACAAAACTTAAAAGAACACTCTTATCTTCCAGTGTTACTCCTAAATCTTTAATCATTTGAGCAGGTAATGACACTTTGTAGTTGACTGTATTTTTGCCACTATTCCCACCTGCCTTATTTATCATTATGTTACGCTTTGTTTTCTCCATATCTATCACTCCTTTTATAAAATAAATTAATTTATAATATTTAAAATGTATACTGATAAAAGTACAAGAATTATCAGCAATATAATTATTTTAATAATATTAGTTATAAGTTTTATATACATCTTTTTCATATTGTTTTATGAGGGAAAAAATGCTATTATTTAAGCAAGGAACTTAGATGTTACAGCATCTAAGCCCCTTTGTTTATTAGAATAAACTTGATATTGCTTTAAGTATTATTGCTAATAAACCAGTAATCTGAATAGCTTTTTTTAAAAGTTCAACGATTAAATTAGTTGTTTCTACCAACTCTTTTAATAACTCGTTGAGCTTTTTTATTTTTTCTCTCAAAGTGTTCAACTCCTTCCTATATTTATATAGTATATCACTGGCATCCAGTAGTCAATAGTTAAATTGAATTTTTTTCCAATTTTATTAATAAAATTATTCCTCATAGATATTAAAAATGATAATGAAAATCAAATAATAAAGAGTTTTGTTTCCATATTTTATAATCGTTGACTGTATGTATAGCTATATGTTAGGTAAAATATCGATTTAATTGGTGTTCTTAAGGGTTTTATGTCTGAAAACATACAAATGTATTAGAATGAAAAAAATAGGCTTACAAGCCTAATAAATGCGTTATATTTGCTTTTTTATAATAACTATATGTATGTAATATTGAATGTAAATGTTTGATGATAAAAAAAGGGGGGGTATATAGGGTATTAGACTTGTTTGATATAAAAAATTTTGTGCTAGTTCTTTAATTTCTACACTTAAAAATTTTTCGTATGTAGACATAAAACAATAAAATATATTTATAAAACAATTAAAATACTATTTCAACATAATTTTCATGAAATCTATTGAAATTTCAACAAAAACGACCTCGTATACGCCATTCTAAGGTACCTTAAAATATCTTCCTTTATGTTTGTACCTCTAGTTTTTAAAAACCATATATTTACATTGATTACTAATAATGTTATAATGACAAGTTAGATAAGTATTAGAATAATTTTTTATTTATATTATTCTAATATTTATATTAAAAACACATCAAAGTACCATATCCATTTATATATTTTCAAGCAGTTAATATATAAATTATCTGTATTTCAATATAAATACAGTCCTTTTATACCCTATAGAGGGTATATCAATAAAATTATCTTATATTTTCAACAAATTTAAATCATTTCAACTAGGAGGTGCAGGAATGTAAAAAAATTTTTAAGAGAAATAAAAAGCATAGAGTGATTACTTAATTGGACAAAATTCCCTAAATGAATTTCTAAAATATGATTTATGTACTTTTCAAAATTAACATTTAAAGGAATTTTTTTATTACACCAGCAAAAGGTGGTGGTATGATGAGGTAGTTCGATAAAAAGTTATAAAAACAAAAGGGAGATTGTAAAATATGAAAATTACATTAAATAAAAATATAGTTGAACAATTAGAAGCTGAAAAACAAAATATGTTAAGTGAAGCTTTAGAGATTTTTACAACTAGAAAGGTAAAACAGAATGGAGATACAACTAACAAACGAATTAAAGCAAGCAATAAGCAAATTGAAACAGTCAAGACTTTCATCTTCAAAAAATAAAGAAGATTTAACTTTGGCGATAGCAGAAGAATTTTTTAAACAACATGATATTGAATATTTAGAAATTCCATATAAAAATAGTCAAATCCAAAAATTTAAGGGTGATTACATAATTTTTGATAATGAGAAAAAAGACACTTTAAGTGTTGAGGTAAAAGCATCTAGTTTTTACAGAAAGACACAATCAGACATATTAGCTTTTGATATGAGGTACTTAAAAAAAGAGACTAACGAGCCATACATACAAAAAGGAGCAACAGACAATAAGGGTTGGTGTTATTATTTAAATGCAGATATTTTAATAGCTATAAACTTTACAAGTATGAAGTTCTATCTCATATCAGACTTTAAAGAATTACAAGAAAAAATATTCGAACATTTAAATAATAACACATATGTAGAACATGGAATAACTATGGCTAGGAATAAATGTGATAAATGCAAAGACACAACAATCGCAAGTGTAGACCTCAAAAATATTAAAAAAAATCTAGGGATAGACGTTTTAATTATTGATTTAGTATAAAAAGCATATCTAAAACATACCTAAATTAATTCTGTTTAAATTTTAAATAATTAGTGGGGTTTATTTTATACTCCACTAATTTATATTTATGTAATACAAAACAATATAAAAACAAAAGGGAGTGATTTTTATAAGCTTAGAAAACATGGTTTATGATGATTTTACAAAGGATTTTAAGATAAGAGAATTTAATTCAGTTAATACTAACAAACAGAAACTACCTATTGCAACAAGAAGTACAATTATGTTAGATAAAAATGTAGACTATAATACACTTGTAGGGCTAACATTAGAGAGTAATTTTAATATTGAGGATATAGGCAACATGAACAATGATTGTACTAGATACCTTTATAAGAATAAGTTAACAGCTGGAGGTTATGATAGAATTTCAAATCTAACAAACAAATCCAAAAGAACAATTCAAAGAAATATATCTAAAATGTTAAAAGCTGATTGTAATATACTAACTGTAGATTTAACTAAAAGTAATGGAGCATGCTATAAGATACAATATCTTGATAAAGAAGGTCATGATGGTTTTGTAACAGTAAACATAGAGATGTTGGAAGGACTTATAAGTGCATTTAGTTCTAATGCTATAAAAGTATATTTAACATTATGCTGGATATTAAGAAATGGTAAGCCTTCTCCTGTAGCACAAAAATATTTAGCATCTACAATAGGATTACACACTGATAAACCTATTGCAAAAATATTAGAAGAATTGCATGCTTCAAAATACATAAAAATGTCACGTGGAAAAAGTAAATCAAAAGATATTATAGTAAACAATCAAGTTAAAACAATACCAATACAACCATACATTTATCAATTATGTGATTATGAAGAATGGAAAAAAGCTAGAGAAATAGACTAAAAAAATAATACGCATAAGGGTATTTTGATTTTTAAATTACCTTTATGCGTAAATTGTTTTCTATAATTGTTTTTTATAATTATTTTCTATAATAATTATCTATAATATATACTCCATTTGAGTGTCCTCGTATGTGTTTTTTGAGTGTTATGGTATATTGTTTCAAGTGTCATCATACCTGCTTTTAGGTGTCCTCGACATGTGTTTTTTGTCCATGCTATTGCTATTACTGCCTTTTAACTATTTATAGTTATTTTTTACCATTTCTTAACCTTTGTAACAAATAGTATCTGTGTGAAAGATAGCTTAAATTTCAGCTTTGATGTAGGTACATTTAGAACATACTCTAGTTAGGAACTCGCATTTCACGAGTTGCAATATTTAACATTCTAAATAATAGTTATAGTACTTAGATACATGCCATTGAAACGTATACTGAATATGTTTAGACCACTTGTGGGGGAAGGTAAATTGCCATGTGCGGATAACACGCCTAAGAAAAATGCTTATTATGAAATATTTCCAACAAGTTGGGGAAATTAACAAACGAATTTTTACGTTGGTTAAGGTATATTCAAAATCCCCACTAATGGAGAATAAAAAAGACTTACCACCTTTTTATGGTAAGCTTTTTTATTTATTTAAACTTTTCTTGTTGACTTTTTTTAATTATGTCATTTAATTCTTTTTCATCATACTTAGTAAATGTTTCATTGAAATTATGAAATTTAGTTTTCTGTCTAGGAATTTCACTAATTTTTTTATTTTGTTTAACTTGTTTAGTTTCTATTGTAAGGGTTTCATCTTCTTTAGTAAAATATTTTCGTTTGTCTAAATCCTTTACAATAAAATCTATTGAATCTACTTTTCTACTCAATTTATTTTCTTTAATTTCAATTTGGAAATATCCAGTTTCATTTAATTCTTTTATCGCAGGAATAATAACTCTTCTTTTCAAGTCTGGATAACGACTATATTTATTTTCTAACATTAATAATTCTCTTAATTCACTTATTTTATATGTGATAATATTTTTTGTATTACTCCAAAGCCTTAAAAAATCATAAAATCTTTGTGCATTTGGATTTCTTAAATTAAAAAAGATTGTTAAATTGATTGGTGTATATCCATTTTTCAAATAGTCTTTTATATATTTATGTATTTCTTGAGATGCTTCAATTTTAAAAATATTTTTACTAGGTACATATTTGAATCCATTTATAAAACCATATTCGCCCCAACCTTCTTTATCCATAAAATAAATACTTTTTTTCCTTAATTCAACCAAAAAATTAGATATTGAATCTATTGAAGTATCTTCTTTTTTCTTTATAATTTTTTTAAATTCATCATGTGAAATATTACATTTTATCACACTATCATTATTTTTTTGTAACTTATAAAGTAGCATTAAAAATATACGATTTTCTAAAGTGGACAAGCTATATTTAGCTTTTACTATAGTATTATTTTTCATTAATACTTCATCATTATTATCTATTTTTTTTAATATTTCCAT
>NZ_CP197002.1:0-6494 GCF_056716095.1 Clostridioides sp. LIBA-6622 | reverse complement strand
ATATTCATTATCTCCTTATCTAGTTTTTTTAGGAGATAACACTACATTAAGTATATACTTATTGACCAATCAACTTTTACAACTATTGAATATTTTTGACTTAGTATGTATAATAATATTGTTAAGATGCTAAAATTGATAGCAATATTATTATATAACTACAGATACTTATTTTCTAAAGTCAGTTAGACTGATATTGGAGTTGGTAGCTCCATAAACTCAATTGGTAGTTGAGTTGTCTTTATCTAGTAGTATTATCTCATTTTGTTGTTATCTTAAAATATTATTTTGAAAATACTCTGCTTTGGACGGCTTGGAGTATTTTTTTTGTTTAATTCCAATATTGGTTCAAACTCTGCTATATTGCTATATTATAGCTTATCATTAATAATATTATATGACAACTTTAATTCCCTCTTGTACATGAATGGTTTCTCTACTTTTTTATTCAATAAGTTCCTACTGTTTTTTGTTTAAACTTAGTAACTAAAAATCCTTTTATATTACACCTCCTATTGAATTTTTTTAATTTGCTGAATATAAGATAATTTTAATGGTATACCCTATGGAGGGTATAAAAGAATGTATTTACATTGAAATACAAGCATTTTATATATTAACTGTTTGAAAATATATAAATAGATATGGTAATTTGATATGTTTTAATCTAAACCTTGATTATACCATTTTTCAATATATATGTCAATTTTTTTTTTAGCATACACTATATTCCTACTTTTTTAAGGTTTAATCACATATTTTTATGTCTAAAATTACATACACTATTCTAAATTTTACATACACTATATTCCTATTTTTCAATATTTAAACATCATTTTGACCTAAAAACATACACACTCAATTTATTTTTTTGTAATGTGGAAGTGAAAGAACTATAGTTAAATTTGTTTTTTAAAACAACATGTAACTATATAACTACCCCCCTATATCTAATAGTAATACCATCATATTTAACAAGCCATTTAAACCTATTTTAAATTTTCAAAGATGAATTACACTAAGGCAACTTTTAAACGGCTCTTACAAGCTCGTACGAGGTCATTATATTATATAAACATTTACTATATACTCCTATTTGATAGCTCTGTTTTATCCATATAAAATTCTAATTTTCAATATAATTTACATACAAATAATTCTGCAAAACAGAACATTTGTACGCATTACTATAGCTATTTTTACATGCAGACGAAAATTTTTTTTTCATAGAAATAGATATCTTTTTTGTGATAATTCATATCAATCAATAATTATTTTTATAAATTTTAGTGACTTTTTTTACAAAACGACAATTCTGCATCTAAAACCGATATAAACTAGTGATTCCAATACTTACAAGACTTTTTTATATGTCAGTAATATATGGCATAAAAGTAAGTATTGTATGCCATTTTTTTATAAAACCCAGTAATTTCAATACATAAACTCGCTTTTATAGTTCTTATATTTGTTGATTTGTCAGTTATATGTCAGTAAATATTAATTTTTTATATCTTTATGCTTATTTTTACTCAATCTTAAATACATATATTTCTTAATAAACTAAAAATATTTAAACCTTGAATTCTACCCATGTAGAGAACTTTTCGACATTTTGTTTTACGATTATAGAATATATTTTATATACCAATTTGACTCTTGTACTCTATTTTAATAGAATGAAAGTAAATTAAAAAAGTATTGGGGGAATTAATTATGTTTAAAAAAATACCACCTTCTGAATTGAAAATAATGAAATTATTTTGGCAGTCTGACAAGGTATTGACATCACAAGACATAGTTTCTATAATGAGTCATGAGTGGAAGCAAACTACAACACTTACACTCTTATCAAGATTAGTAAAAAGAAATTTTTTATCTGCTGAGAAGCACACATCATATACAACATATACCGTTTTGGTTGATGAGGAAAGCTATCTACAATATGAAACTTTTGATTTTTTAAAAAATATACATAATGAATCTGTAACAAGCTTACTTCAATCAATGAGTAAAAAAGAATTTAGCAAAGAGGAAATAAAAACATTTAAAAACTTTATTAAAGATATACAAAATAAAAAATAAAATAGGTAGATTATATGGTTAATTTAATTTTACAGACTCTAATTCGTTCAACAATCATAAGTAGTTTAATTATTTGTATTTTGATAGTTTTAAATACGACTTTACTCAAAGGTTTTAGTAAAAGACTTAATTATTATATTTGGCTAATTGCTATAGCTAAATTAGTCATACCTTTTACATACACATATACAACAAATAAATTAGACACTAAAAATTTACTTGATAATTCAAATATAGATAACTTTCCAATTAATGAAAATATTATTATATTTATTTGGAGTGCTATTGCACTATTACTTTTTATCAAAACAATTAAAAGATACTTGAAATTTAAAAGCCTAATAGTTGATTTATCATATGATATTGAAGAAATAGAAGTAAAAAATCTTTATGATAATTTATTAAATGAATTTAAAATAAAAGGAAATATAAAACTAAAATACACTTATGAAGTTGCAAATCCTTCTTGTTTTGGATTATTTGAAAAATATATTCTTTTACCTCCACATGATTATTCTTTAGAAGAATTAAACTGGATTTTAAGACATGAATTGATTCACTATAAAAGCAAAGATTTATATATTAGATACTTAATCTTATTTTTAAAATGTGTTTATTGGTTCAATCCACTTGTATATCTATTGGATAGAGTTGTAGAAAATATTTGTGAAATGCACTGTGATGAAACAGTTTTAAAGGATTATAGTCTTGAAGATAGACAAAGTTATGCTATGACTGTTGTAAACTCAATCGAAAGAAATACAAATATACATAATGAATTTTCTACTGGTTTACATAGAATTAAAGGGTTTGAAAAAAGATTACATAATATGTTTATTACCAAAAACAGAAAAGGCATAATAATAGCTTTAATATTATGTTTGTTGTCTTCTCTTACATATTTAACTTTTGACTCTATTTCTTATAAATCACCCGACCGTTCAATATATAAAAAATTTCCACTGAAAGACTCAGTTTACAAAATTCATGTTGATGTTTAAACTATTCCATTGTGGAATAATTAAATAATATTCAAGGAGGGTTTTTATGTTAAAAAAAGTTAAAAAAATATTAATAGTGTTATGTTGTTTATTTGCATTAACAAGTGGTATTGTATTTGCAGATACTGAAACAAATTCAACTTACACAGAAACAGACAAGCCATTATGGACAATTCATATTGAAGGTTATACCTTTACTTATGATAATGCTCCAAAACAAGTCAAAGAAGAATATAAGGCTAAATGTGAAGAAATGGGTATAGCTCCATCACCTAAAGCTGAAATATTTATACCATCTGATGAAATGCAAAGTTATGGATTAAAAGATTATAAGAAAATCCCTGATGGTTTTGATATATATTTTTATGGTACATATTTTAAAGTAACTGGACAAAAAAATTATACTGTTACTACATCTACTTTAGTAGGTTATCATAAAATAGAAAGTGGTAATCCTGTACATTTAGCACAAATATTGCTTAAAGCTTGTGGTTATTCTATAGGTGTTGATAGTCAATTTGGAAATGAAACATATACAAGAGTCAGAAGCTTCCAGTCAAGTAATGGCTTAGGAGTAGATGGTATTGTTGGAGCAAGAACTTGGGAAAGATTAGCCTATGTTGCACATTTATAAGTAAAATCACAATTATTAATTTACATATAAAAATTAAGTCACCTATTATAAGGTGACTTTTTTAAGCTGCCTACTTTTTTATTAATAAAGCTCTATAAAATTAAGCATGATAAAACAAGTATTTTAATTACATATTCAAAGCCCTGTAACCCTCTCTAAGCCATTTCAATTTTCTTTTTTGTTTATCTATTTATTTTTATAATCCCTTATTTGTTTGTTTTGTAAAGTTATTTTTTTAAGTGCATAATAAGCATTTTAAAATTATATATAACATGTAAGTTGTAATCACATGTAATTCAGTATATTCGTTTCAAAGACAAGTATCTAGGTACTAGAACTATTATTTAGTATATTAGGATATTACAACTCGTGAAATGCGAGTTCTTAACTAAGTAATCTAGCTATTCTAGTAGGAACTAAACTATGGTAACTCCTCTTTATAAGATAGAACTATTAGCCATTACACTTCACATTTGTTTAGTTCCTATTCACCTGTACTGTAACAAGGGTAAGACGCCTATAAGAAAAAAGAAGCTAGAGATAAGTTTAGATAGTGCACCAATTTTTTACTTTTCTATTTTAGAATCTAGCATTTCCAATACTTACTAATACTTTTTTTGATTTTCAACTTATTTAAAAAAAGCATCTACTAATTAGGTCTGACTCTATATGTATTCTGACTCTATATGTATTCTGACTCTATATGTATTCTGACTCTATATGTATTCTGACTCTATATGTATTCTGACTCTATATGTATTCTGACTCTATATGTATTCTGACTCTATATGTATTCTGACTCTATATGTATTCTGACTCTATATGTATTCTGACTCTATATGTATTCTGACTCTATATGTATTCTGACTCTATATGTATTCTGACTCTATATGTATTCTGACTCTATATGTATTCTGACTCTATATGTATTCCTCCAAAGAGGGAGATATATATACTACATATATATGTACAATTATTTTACCAAAAGAAATTTTTAAAACGGCTTGTTTTCAATGCTTTAATGCCATTTTTTTTTTGCAATTCTCGTACAATTATTTTACCAAAAGAAATTTTTATCAATTAGTTTTTTTGAATAAAAATAGGACTAGAAAATCAATTCTAATCCTATTAAAAATCTATTTATTTAATCTATATGTATAGTACATAAATCCTCTATCATTTATTTTAGTTTCCCATACATCTAAAATTTTAGTATCTAATAAAGATTCTATCATGTCCGAAATTCTTTGTTGTGTTACTCCTAAATCTTTAGCTAACTCCTCTTGATTAATTCTTAATATATTTCCTTTTATTTTATCATCTTTGACCAATAAATCTTGTTTGTATCTCATATGAGTATATAATCTTAATTCTTCTGTAGAAATTATTCCCCATATTACTGTCAAGGTAGCGAAGTAACTAATAGTATATTGTTTATCTATATTGCATCTAACTTCCTTTACCTTGTATGTATCTTTTATTCCTAGCTTTGTAACACCTTTTGTTTTTGTAATATAATCATTATGTTGAAGCTCTTTTAATGTTTCTCTTAATGTCTTTTCACTCATAACAATGTTTTTAACTTTCTTCTTACGTTTATAGGTTATAAGCTCCATTATATCGTCTATGTTTAATTCTCTATCTTTATTGTTAAGTAACACATTATAGATAAACAATTGATTACCAGTCATTATTTTAACCCCTTTCCTATTCTTATATTTCAAATCCTTTGAGTGCTTATGTGGCATATTGAACAACATATCTTCATCACTATATATAAAATCTGATTCTATTTTATTCCAACAATCACTATTAAACTCACAAACTGTACAACCAAAATTAACTGTTTTAAGCTTCTCATACATATACTTGACTTGATATTCTAGTTCACTATTTGAAAGACTATTTTGTGATATATAGTTCCATTCTCTAGCAATGGACATTACTTGACTTAAACTTTTATTCCTCAATCTTAAAGTCACAACTATTTTTTGCAAATCTAGGTTTTTGTGTCCATCTTTACTACCATTTTTTAAAATATCTACTATACAATTTGGTAGCTTACTATCTAATATATATTTTGTATTAGTATTACCTACTGTTTTTACATCTTTGCAATATTTTTTAGCTAACTTTTCTATGTCATATCTATATATATTTTTGTCTTGGTGTATTATTTTTACTTGTTTAGTAGTATTTTTAATATTATATGTATAAGGTACTCTTAATACTTGAGTAGATAAATTTGCTTGTTTATCTGCACCCAATTTATTTATTAATGTATTTGTAACTTCTGATACTAACTTAATGTTATTAGTTTTATTAATTAGCACATAAACATGGAATCCATTTCCACTATCAACTAGGATATGATAGTGTAATCCTATCTTAGTAAATAAATTAATTATATCTTTATAATTAAAACCTTGTCCTAATTCTTTTTTATCAAAATCAAATCCTAGTACATATCTATTTATTAAGTTTTCATTAGCTCCTGCTTTTCCATCAGTTGTACATAAGTTAAAAAATGTATTTTCATAATAAATATTTTTTGCGAAGGCAAATTCTACTAAATCATCTATATTTTTAAAAAAAGTTACTTTACTATATTCTTTAAATTCTTCTCCGAGTTCTAATTGTTTACTATTGCTTTTATTATTTTGAAATACTCTAATATATTCATCATCAATAAAATTATTTCCTTGCCCTATCCCATCTCTAAATACTGCCATTAGAAATTTTTTTAATTTATACTTTAAATCTAATTGTTCCAT
>NZ_CP197001.1:0-12904 GCF_056716095.1 Clostridioides sp. LIBA-6622 | reverse complement strand
AAATTACTTCTCCTAATTAAGTTTTAATTTAATTAAACAATAGCATTATTTTCATAATTATGTCAATTATTATATGTTGTCATAGTTAATTATCAAAGTGTCATAGTTAATTATCAAAGTGTCATAGTTAATTATCAAAGTGTCATAGTTAATTATCAAAGTGTCATAGTTAGATTATCAAAGTGTCATAGTTAGATTATCAAAGTCTAGTATTTCCAAAGTTTTCAGCTATGTCTAAATACTACTATTAAATACTATTAAATACTATTTATAGGTTTATTACTATTTATAAGGATATACTATATAGATGAATGACAAAATTAAAAATTGTCATAATTAAAACCAAGAAAATTAAGAAAAAATTTAACTTAAAAGCAAAAACTTAAATCCCCAAAATTGGCTCCTAAAATCAATTTTACGCTTATAAGGATTAATTACCTTACAAGAGGTTTGAAACTCCTTTAACAAGTAATTAAATGCGTTATATGATGATTGTAGACTTGTCCCTAAATGTAATTAAAACTTTAATTTTATTGCCAATAAAAGTTAAAATAAATAAATTATTTTTTTATTTGCTTTAAACCAACAAATATCAATATTTACAAGAGCATTAATACGTATTAGTACGTATTATCATGGTGGAATCATGCTCCATATGTTATAATTGAACTCTAAAAAGGATTAGATTTTTATATTAAAATCTAACCCTCATAAAGTTAATAAAAGATAGTAATTCATTTTTCAGAGTGTTTTTATTATCTATTTTTTAAACCATTCTTAGTTGCGAGCTTAGAATGGTTTTCTATTTTGCTATAAATTAAACTTGATATTAGACTTAATGCCACTGTAGTTATGTAATTTATAATTATATCTATAATCTCCACCACCTTTCTATTCTAAGATGTTATGGTGCTTAAAGGCGTTGAAATTACTATCTTATTCTTATTAGAATAGCAAAAAAAATTTTCAAAAGCAAATCATCACAAAACATTGGAAATACTAAGTAGATATTTTGAACATTAGTGTTTGTAATAATTTTACACAATAAAACTTATTTCACTAAAAACTAAACAACTTTTATTGAATTGTATAATATATAAATAATATTCTCTAAAATAGATTTTAAAATTTTGGGTAAAATTGGTCTTAAGAGATGAATAAACATAAAACAACATTTCAAATTTAAAAGTAATTTAGATATTATTAATGGAAGGCCATGTATAAAATAGTAAAAATATCTTATAATCGCCATTCTAATAGGTTTTATATGCCAAGTTAATGAAATGTACAAAGTAACATTTTAAAGCCTTTAAATGCTATTTAAACACGTTTTAACAATATCTCATTAATTGAAATAAAAAAACTTGACTTTTTTTAAAAATGATGGTATCATAGTATAGACATTATATATATTTCTCTCTCTTCTAAGAGAGAGAAATATATATAAATAGCTTTTTAAAAAGATTTAGCTTGAAAAAGTGTTAATGATAACTTATAATGAAAATAGTTCTGAAATATTAACATAATTTTATATATGAGTAAATCAAGAACTAAATAAAATATAAAATAAATATAAAAAAAAAGACACTGGCAGGTGTCTTTAAATAAAAAAAAGTGAATTTAGTTTAGTTTAAATATTTTAATATTGCATTTAGAAATATACTTGATAATACTATAGAACCTGTAAATTTGCACACAAGTTCAACGCAGAATTTAATTTTGTCGTATAAATCTTTTTGTTTTTTATTCACTTAAATCACCTCACTTTCTTATAAAAAAAGAAAAGAGGATTGAAAGAAAAAAGAATATAGTAGTAATTTTACTACTCCTTTGATAATACCATATTTTAGAAGAGGTTTCAACAACAAAAAAATATTTTTTGTTGTGTTTTGTTAATTTTTTGACACTTAAAATGCTTTTCTTATTTATTGTCTTTAATTTAAGAAAATTATAGACTAAAAAAGGATTTTTTATATGAAAATTAAATAACAGAATAATAGTAGTATCTGATTACCCCCCTATTAGATTTTTTCTATAGGGGGTATATGTTTATATGATAAAAAATATTGAAGGAATTAAATAAAAAATCTACAATAAGCGGTTGAATACCTAAAAAAACTATTAGATACTTATACTTTATGTAGTTAGAACATTGATTTTAATTGTTGTATTATATGTTATAATATTCATGCAAGGAAAATAATGGTTGAAAAGTGTAAGAGTGGCTATTTCCATATTAAACGCCAAATTCCATAATGGAAGGAGGTGAAACAGTATGGTGATAAATTTTTTATTGAGTATACTAGCTGGTGTTATATCAGCTTTCATGTATGATAAAATAAAAAACCACTCAAACGCCAATAAGAGTGGTTTAAAAAAGTAATTCTTTAAATCAATTTTGATGGAAATAGCTACTCTTGTATAAAATAAATCACTATTTCCTTGCTTTTATTATATCACAAAACACATAGTTTATGTGTATGTAGACACAATTTATGATATAAAAATGTGTACTCAACACATAAATTATTAAGAATAAATATCTTTCTGTTAAACTTATTCTTTGCTTTTGTATTGATAAATCATATTTATAGTTTATTCCTATTTAATCACATTCTTTATCTTTTTCAATTATTATTTTCCCATCAGCACATGTTAGTACTACACTTCGGTTGTCTTTAGTTATACCTAACTCCTTCATCATACCAGCTGGTATAGATAGTTTATAACCGACCGAACCTTTACCACTTGTGCCACCACTCTTGTTAATGCTTATATTACGCTTTACTTGTTCCATGTTCTCACCTCCTTAAAACTTAACTTGATATACTAAAAATGCTATAGCTCCAATAAGACAAGCAATAGATATTACCAGCTTTAATAATTCAATTATCAATGGTTTATATTTCATTTGATTTATACATGATTACTCTATATAATTTAGTTATAGGAGAGTGGCAAGACTGCTCCTATAACATTTTAGGTTATACTAATTTTAGGAGTTTTAGTATAATACCTATTACTGTGATGAGTTTAGCCAATTCAGTTAGGAGTTGTCTAAACTCTTTTATTATGTTTGTGATTTCTTTTATTTGATTAGGAGTAATCACGTTTAACACCTCCTTTCAATATCAATTATATATAGTGGATACCACCGAGTCAATATGTATTTTAAAAAAATAAAAATTAATAAATATTTTCATATTTGCTGACTTATTACTGACAAAATACAAGTATTAATATTATGTATATATTGTAAATACTATATTATAATGGATTAAGGCATAAAATATAAAATTCTATGTCTTAGTTCGCTGACATTCAAAAAAGAGTTGTAAGTGTTGATATTACTAGTATATATTGATTTTTTATGTTTCAGCGTATTAAATAAAAAACCACTCTTAAAATGCTGAGTGGTTTAATTTATATATCTAATCCATATCCTTTTCAATTATTATTTTGCCATCTACAAAACTTAAAAGAACACTCTTATCTTCTAGTGTTACCCCTAAATCTTTAATCATTTGAGCAGGTAATGACACTTTGTAGTTGACTGTATTTTTGCCACTATTCCCACCTGCCTTATTTATCATTATGTTACGCTTTGTTTTCTCCATATCTATCACTCCTTTTATAAAATAAATTAATTTATAATATTTAAAATGTATACTGATAAAAGTACAAGAATTATCAGCAATATAATTATTTTAATAATATTAGTTATAAGTTTTATATACATCTTTTTCATATTGTTTTATGAGGGAAAAAATGCTATTATTTAAGCAAGGAACTTAGATGTTACAGCATCTAAGCCCCTTTGGTTATTAGAATAAACTTGATATTGCTTTAAGTATTATTGCTAATAAACCAGTAATCTGAATAGCTTTTTTTAAAAGTTCAACGATTAAATTAGTTGTTTCTGTCAACTCTTTTAATAACTCGTTGAGCTTTTTAATTTTTTCTCTCAAAGTGTTCAACCCCTTTCTATAATTTAGATTATACTTCACTGGTGCCCAGTAGTCAATGGTTAAATTGAAACTTTTTCCATTTTTATTAATAAAATTATTCCTTGTAGATATTAAAAACATAAATGATAATGAAAATCAAATAATAAAGAGTTTTGTTTCCATATTTTAGAATCATTGATTGTATGTATAGTTATATGTTAGGTAAAATATCAATTTAATTAGTGTTTTTAAAGGTTTGATGTCTGAAAACGTATAAATGTATTAGAATGAAAAAAAGAGGCTTATAAGCCCAATAAATGCGTTATATTTGCTTTTTTATAATAACTATGTGTATGTAATATTGAATATAAATGTTTGATGATAAAAAAAGGGGGGGTATATAGGGTATTAGACTTGTTTGATATAAAAAATTTTGTGCTAGTTCTTTAATTTCTACACTTAAAAATTTTTTGTATGTAGACATAAAACAATAAAATATATTTATAAAAAAATCAAAATAATATTTCAACATAATTTTCATGAAATCTATTGAAATTTCAACAAAAACGACCTCGTATATGCCATTCTAAGGCGCCTTAAAATATCTCCCTTTATGTTTATACCTGTGAAATTTAGAAACGAATTATTGACGCCATATAGATACAGTGTTATAATAAAAGTTTTTAAATTATTGACAGGGTTTTTCTTATATGCTATTATGTCGTTAGTTTCAAAACATATCAAACTTACATATCTATTTATATATTTTCTAAAATAAATATATAAAGTGTTTAAATTTAAATCGAAACACAAGCCAATATACCTATATATGGTATATTGTTTAAACTATCTTAGATTTTCTAAAACAAATTTCAATAAATTAAAAATGGAGGTGGGAATATATAAATATTAACTAATATACCAGTAAAAGAAGGTATTATAAGAGTTCAATAAATATCAATAAAACAAAAGGAGTGATTTTTATAAGTTTAGAAAATATGGTTTATGATGATTTTACAAAGGATTTTAAGATAAGAGAATTTAATTCAGTTAATACTAACAAACAGAAACTACCTATTGCAACAAGAAGTACAATTATGTTAGATAAAAATGTAGACTATAATACACTTGTAGGGCTAACATTAGAGAGTAATTTTAATACTGAGGACATAGGCAACATGAACAATGATTGTACTAGATACCTTTATAAGAATAAGTTAACAGCTGGAGGTTATGATAGAATTTCAAATCTAACAAACAAATCCAAAAGAACAATTCAAAGAAATATATCTAAAATGTTAAAAGCTGATTGTAATATACTAACTGTAGATTTAACTAAAAATAATGGAGCATGTTATAAAATACAATATCTTGATAAAGAAGGTCATGATGGCTTTGTAACAGTAAACATAGAGATGTTGGAAGGACTTATAAGTGCATTTAATTCTAATGCTATAAAAGTCTATTTAACTTTATGCTGGATATTAAGAAATGGTAAGCCCTCTCCTGTAGCACAAAAATATTTAGCATCTACAATAGGATTACATACTGATAAACCTATATCAAAAATATTAGAAGAATTGCATGCTTCAAAATACATAAAAATGTCACGTGGAAAAAGTAAATCAAAAGATATTATAGTAAACAATCAAGTTAAAACAATACCAATACAACCATACATTTATCAATTATGTGATTATGAAGAATGGAAAAAAGCTAGAGAAATAGACTAAAAAAATAATACGCATAAGGGTATTTTGATTTTTAAATTACCTTTATGTGTAAATTGTTTTCTATAATTATTTTTTATAATATATACTCTATTTGAGTGTCCTCGTATGTGTATTTTGAGTGTTATCATACATACTTTTAGGTGTCACCGATAGGTGTTTTTTGTCCATAGCATTGCTATTACTTATATATAAGCAATATGGTTTAGTAAACTATTAATATTTGTTATAGATTTTTAATTAAGTATTCCAATGCACCTTTTTCAATCATATCTAAGTTAAATATATATATCATATTATCAAAAGCATCTGTAAATATTCAATAGTAGTAGTATTTTTTTCAAACTGTATAGTTAATTTAGTGTTTTTTAGAACTACTGACGAAAATTTTTTTAAAAAATTACATACAAATGTCCAAAAATGGATTTTCTAAATGTTATATATATAAATAAAAATATTTAGGAGGTATCTGAAATGAGATAAAGCAATTACTTTTAATTGTACTTAGACTTCTTACAAATATATTTGTAAATTTACTTAAAGAGAATGAAAACTATAACTATTTTGTAATATGAGAGGAGAATTTAACAATGAACTTAAAAAAAATTTCGTCAGTTGCTTTGGCAACTATAATAGTATCAACAGGATTATCTGGGTTAACAGCATTTGCAGATAGTAGTAAAAACATAGCAAATACAAAATCTTCTTACATGGAGGAAAAAGACTTTTATAAAAATTCTGAAAAAGATTTTACAGAAAAGGTTATTATTGATAATCAGGAATATACATTTAATCATAAATTTTCAGGTGATTTACATACAATAGAAATTAAGGGAGGAAATAAATCAGAAATTGTAGCATTCAATTCAAAATCTAATGAAGTATACTTAAATGGCAAGTATATGAGTACTGCTCAAGAGGAAACTGAACTTGTTCCTAATTCAGGTGCAATTCAAACCAAAAGTACATGGACTAAGATGGGAACGCACAAATTTAAATACAATTTCGTAGGAACAGAAAGCAAAGCTGTTATAGCAGGTATAATAGCAACAATGTGTTCGTTACCAGCATCTGCTATTGTAGGGGGCGTTGGAGGAATATTAGGGGTTGCAGGTTTCTGTTCATTTAAAGAAACTATATATTATAAAACTACTAATAAAAATTTCCGTAAATATGATTTAGCTATATATTCAGATAGAAGTTGGAGTTCATATGAAACAACTGTAACTCATTATGGAGTTATTTAAAAAATTGTTTGGAGAATTTAAAACTATGAGTCTAAAACTAAAACTAATTATAATATTTGTTTTATCTTTTATATCAAGTTTATTTTATTATTATAAAAATATTAACTTAAGTTTTATTTTTATGAACCTAATTTTTATATTTGTTATAGTTACTAATTTATTAAAAAAACCTTCTAAAAAGTATATTATTATAAGCTTAATTGTACTTATATTGCAATTATATTTGATGTATAGATATTTATACTAGAAATATAATTTACTAATAGTAGGTAGTTACTAAATGGATAACTATAAGATTAGATATTGAATAAAATAAATATAAAATACTATTTATTATTAGATTATTTTAACTAATTCTAAAATTGACGTCTAGGAAATAGTACTAACTTAAGAAATTTAAGTTAGTACTATTTTTAATTTATTATTATAATTTTGGAAATTAGTTTGATATATTGAACTTTATCTATATTTTTCTCTAAATTCTTTTAGTGCTTGGCTTATTAAATCTATCTTTTTGAATTGTTTATTATCATCACAGAATTTATTAAATAACTCTAATTCTTTACTATTTACTCTTACAGTAGTAAGTTTACTCTCAGAGTTCTCTAAATCTATTACTATCTGTTGTTTTATAACAGATGTATTACATTTGTGCAATTCTATGATTTCCTTTAATACATTATAGTTCGCAACTATATCTAGCAAATTATTTTTTATTTCCTTGTCTGATTTATTAATTACTTCTTTTATTGGATCTAACTTTACAACATTTTTATTACTAATGTTATTTTTTTCTTTTTGTATATCAGTTGTAATATTTATGTTATTTTTTATACTTCGCTCTTGTAATACCTCTGTTGTACATTCGTGTATATACTTGTTCAAGTTTTTGGAATAACTGTGATTAGCCTTTTTAAATCTATCTCTTATTGTACTTCTTCCGATTCCTATATTTTTACATATGCAGGTCAATGTTTCATTGTTTTCTAATTGTTTATTTATATATTCTATTTGCTTTAATATGTCTAATTCGTTAAATTTATCTTTATCCATATTACACCCCCATACAATTATAACAGATGTGCAACGTCTGTTATTAAAAATAATATTATAACCTAATATTATTTTTAATAAATTCAGAACTGACAGAAAGTAATGACTTGATAATTCCTTACATAAAAAATATAACTATCAAATGTTTAAATTTGTGTTGGACATAGTTAGATATATTGTAATAAAATTAAAATGTTGACTATGTTATAATTATTTATAACAAGAAGATGAAATCTATATTTTATAAAATAAAGTAAAAAAACCTCTATATGATAGGAGGTGAAAAAGTATGGATATATTTTTATTAGGTATCTTATCTAGTCTAGTTACAAGCATGATAGTCTATTTTATAAATAAGTTATTTAATATAAAGAAAAAGTTAAAAAGCCACTCGAATGCCCATAAGAGTGACTTTGATATTGAACTATTAATATTTAAGTTCAAAAGATATTAAAGAAAGTTTATTCTAAAACTAATAGAATATAGTTCTTCTTGTATTTATTATATCATTACAAGTACACTATATCACAACCTAATTATTGTACTTAAGAAATATATTTATTATATATGATTTATTGTTCTCATCCTTGTGTTTATATATTATTATTTTTTATTTGAAATTAATTTGATTATATCAGGTCTAGTTAAATTATGAACTCCCTTGGAAAATAATATTCCGCCTATTATTAAAAACATATAAGAATAGTTTTTAAATATTTGATTTTCAATTATGTTTCCAAAGCCTTTATCAGCTAAGTATCGTGCTTTCAATGATAATGCTAAATCATTATTAAAAAATAATATTATAAAACCTAATACTATTAATATTAAATTAACTTTTAAATACATATTTTTATCTTCCATTTTTAATCATTTCCTTCTGAAATTATTTAGATTTATATTTGCTCTTGATATAAATTACTTAAAGAACTAATTTTAAAATTTAGGACATTAGGCTTTAATTCTGTAACTTGTAACAACTCATTATATAATTTAAATGGATTTTCATCATACATGTTCAAAAATCTTTTTATATCTTTGTTTTTATGTATATAGAATAAAGTACTAGTATTATTTTTAAATTCTACTAAGCTTACTCCAACGTGTTCAAGTACTTCTTTTTCTTCTATATCAAAATCTTTTTCTGAAATAAAATGAACTTTGATTAAATTTATTCCTGCATCAAATTCATTAGGATTATCTTTATAAACATCAATTAAGTATGGATAATCTCTTAGTTCTGCCTTTCTTTTGCAATCTTCGATTACATAAAAGCCTAATGATTCATTTAAACAGTCCTCTGTTTGCATAAGCTTGAAAATTTCGAAGTCTTTCATTCTAAATTCTCCAACTAAATATATATTTGGTTTTTCCATTAACTATATCTCCTTTTATAATATTAATAATACAGCTAACCATGAAGCATATTCTGTAAGTGCAAATAAAGTTACTCCAACAATTGAAACGAATATACTTATTGCGATAATTAAATCATCACGAATTTTTAATTTTAATCCTTGTGAATTCATTTTACGCTTAGCTTGTTTAGCTTTTGCTTCTTCCTCTCTAGCTTTCTTAACATCTTTATGATTTCTTACTTTGCTTTGAATATCTTTAGGAACACCTTTGTTATTCATAGTATTACCTTTTCCATGAGTAGACGTTCCATCAAGAGCTTCTTTAGCCTCTACTCCTCCTTTTTTAACATGTGTATGGTATTTAGTTGCATCACTTCCATGAGGTCTATGTACTGTCATTTTCCAACCCTTTCCTAAGTCTGTCCACTGGTTAAATCCAAATGTTTGCATTTCTCCTGTAGTATTTATTTCCTCAGGAGATACATTAAACCTGTTAAGAATTTCTTCTAATTTATCTATTTTTTCTTTAGAAACAGTTCCTAAACTTCTTTCTTTATAAACTTCTTCAAGTACTTCATTTAACTCTTTCTTATTTTGTTCAAAAGAATATGTACTTGCATAAGTTGGCATTGTGTAACTTAATATCAATAATAGTGATAGTATTGATATTATTGCTTTCGATTTTAATTTTTTCATAATAAATATCCTCCAATTTATTTTATTTAAAGATATAACAAATATAAAAATTATTTTTAGACATATATATCTACAATTCTTTAAATTCTATATAATTTTATTTATAAAGAATATATGTTGTGAGGGAGATTAACTTATGTTGTTATATTTGACTATTATAAATTCAGAAGAAGAAAGGAATAAATTTGAAGATATATATATTAAATACAAGAAACTAATGTTTTATGTTGCTAATCAAATTTTGAAAGATGAAGCATTATCAGAAGATGCAGTTCACAATGCCTTTCTAAAAATAATTGATAATCTTGATAAAATAAATGATGTAAACAGTCCAAAAACTAAAGGATTCGTTGTTATTATAGTAAAGAGAATTTCAATAAATATATATAATAAGAGAAAGAAAGAGGAAATAAGTGATATTAATGATGAGAGTTATAAATTTAATTCTTTAGATTTATCGATTGAAAAATTAGGTAATTACAGCCACTTAGGAGAGGCTTTAAAGAAACTATCTGAAACAGATTTGCAAGTAATCCTATTAAAGTATAGTCATGGTTTTTCTACTAAAGAGATTTCTAAGATATTGAATATAAAAGAGGTTAATTTGTATAAGAAAAATAAAAGAGCATTAGAAAAATTAAAAAAAATTTTAAGTGAAATGGAGGCATTGTCAAATGAATAAAGATAAATTAGATATAGAAAAATTATTATATGAACAGCTTCCAAAAATAGAAGAAAAAATGTTGTATGAATTACCTTGTGATGAAGATATTGACCATGACTTTTCTATAGAATTTGAAAGCAAAATGGATAAACTTATAAAAGAAAATGAAAAAAAAGTAAAAAAGAATTCTTATAAAAATTTTAAAAGAATTGCTATTATTTTTATAATAATCTTATCAAGTATAGTCACTATAACTACTATAAAAACAGAAGCTTTTCCTGAAAGCTTAATGAGAATAATGAAGAAGGTATACAAAGAATTTACAGATTATAATTTTATAAACCCTCATAAATCAAATGTATCGTTCAAATATATAGAACCTAAGTATATTTCTACTGGATATAAAGAAGTTGAAAGAATTGAAGAAGAAAATTATCTATTAATATCATACAAAGATAAATCAGATAATTACATAATTTATCAAATGATGCCATATGCTAGAGATGTTGTAGTATTGGATACAGAGGATGCATTTGTTGAAAATATAAAATTTAATAACCATTATGCACAGTATGTTGAAAAAGAAAATACTCAGCAATTATTATGGAATGATAAAAATAATATCTATATGTTATCTAAAGAATTACCTACAAAAAAAATTACTAGAAAAGATAAATTAGAATTTATTAAAATTGCAGAAAATATTAAGTAAAATTTTGTCTAAAAAAACATTCTTTGATTGTTATATTGAATATATATAATTTTATGAGGAGGTTTTTTAATGAGAATAAAAAACATAATATCAATACTTGTATGTTCGTTAATTATGATAATGTCGCTGAATATTGTTAGTTTTGCTGATAAATTTAATTCATCTGATGTTATTTTTATGGAAGATGGTCAAGAAGAGGTAATCCCTTTTTCTGTGAATATATTGAATGGCAGATGTAATATATCATTTTCTAATGGACAGGTAAATATAAGTGCTTCTGTTGTTGGAAAATCTGGAGTAACAAAAACATCTATTATAACAAAATTACAAGAATTAAAATCTGGGCGTTGGGTAGATTTAAAAACATCTTCAAAGAAAACTGGAGGAAAAACTTGTTCTGTTACAAATTCTTACTCTGTAACAAAAGGTCATACATATAGAGGCGTTGCAACCATTACAGCTGGTAATGAATCTAAAACATTAATAAGTACATCTCAAAAATATTAAGAACTTAAGAATTTTTTTTGTGGTGTAAAAATGTTACTATGAGATTTTTATGCCCCCATAAATTTATTAGGTTTTGGGGCATAAAATTCTTATTATTTTTTTAGTAAGTCAAAAATAAAATTATTTAAACTTTTCCTTTTGACTTTTAGCAATTATGTCATCTAATTCATCAGTAGTATACTTAGTAAATGTTTCATTGAAATTATGAAATTTAGTTTTCTGTCTAGGAATCTCACTAATTTTTTTATTAGTTTTATTTTGTTTAGTATCTAAAGAAACTGTATTCTCTTTTTTAGAAAAATACCTCCTATCATCAAAATCTTTTACAATAAAAGTTATTGAATCTACTTTTCTACCCTTCTTATTTTCTATAAATTCAATGTCAAAATAATTTGTTGAATTGAGTTCTTCTACTGCTGGAACAATAACTCGTCTTTTAAAGTCAGCATACAATGGATATTTATTTTCTAGTAATAACAATTCTTTTAATGTCTCCAAGTTATATGTAATTGTACTTTTTGTCATTGTCCATAATCTAAGTAAATCATAAAAACGTTGAGCATATGAATTCCTTAAACTAAAAAATATTTGTAGGTTTATTGGAGTATAACCTACTTGAATATAGTTTTCGATTAAATCAAGTAATTCATTAGATGTCCTTACAGTAAAAGTTCTTTCATCTTCGTTATATAGCCAATAATATATAAAACTACATTCTCCCCAATTTTTATCACTCTTAATATAAATAGTCCCTGTTCTTAATTTAGTAAATATTTTACTTATTGCTTGAGGTGTTGTATAGTTAGGATTTTTCATAAGTTCTCTAATTTCTTCAATAGATATTGTTACTTCCAAATTTTTATTTTTTTGAAATTCATATAATAGCCTAACAAACAATCTATTTTCTATAGTTTGTAAATCATATTTAGCCATTATGAACTTATTAGATTTCATTAAGACATTAGTTTTTTGTTCTTTAATCTTCCCCAT
>NZ_CP197000.1:0-38879 GCF_056716095.1 Clostridioides sp. LIBA-6622 | reverse complement strand
TTCCTCACCTCACTTACAAAAAAATAAACCAAGATAAAAATCTTGGTTTATTTCAAAACTTACATTAAATTAATTTCTGCCCACAAAATGGACAATATTTAATAGGTTTTTTACTATTAATACTTAAATAATCATAACTTGCGCCTGTTACAAAATACTTTTTATCTTTAAATTCTATATACATATCTATATCAGAGTCATTAGTTAATAATTCACCTCTTACAACTGTATCATACATGCTAAAAGGTTCTGTATTAATTTTAACTTCACAATATTCACACATAGCACACCTTCTTTCTATAACCAGTTTAATTGGTCAATATAAACATCATTTTCGTTTGGATTATTCTTATCCTTTTTATTCTCTTTCATATATGCAAGTATATCTAAATAATAAAATATATCCATATTATCTATATCGACCATGCTCCACCCCTTTTCAAATAAGAACATACTATATAAATCTTTTATAAAATCTCGTGGAGATAGATACTTATTTTCTTTATTAGAATTACTTTCTGTATCCTCTCCAGTGCTTAGTTTTTTACCTTCTCCTCGAAACCTCCAGTCGTTTTTGATAAATCTTCAAGTGCTTTATTTATAAAATTTCCAGCTGGATAAAACCCATCCAGTAATTCATCTTTTGAAAATTGTTCCCCGTATACATCGACCGTAAAGTCAAGTAATTCGCGGAATAATTCTGTCGAGTTAAGACCATTTTCAATTTTATCAGTTAGCGCGAAAACTTTATCTAGTTTTCTAAGAGGTATAGGTGGTGCTTTAAATATTTTTTCTTCTTCATTTATAGTTAATTTTATTTCCATTTTTAATTTTCTCCTTATTATTTATTTAAATTTGTTTTTGCTGGTGTTGTTGGTTTTGCCGCTGTTTTTAAAAAAGTTGTTGTAAAAAATTCTTCCGCTGTTGGTGCATTTTCAACATCCGTATCTGATGTTATTTTGTGTCTGCCATCGTTTATCCTTGGCATAAATTTAAGTTTGATTTTTTGAGATTGAAATTCGATTTTATCTTCCTTTGTTTTTGCTTCCTCTTCAAAAGGTTCGCACACCCCTTTAGTCAACCAAACCATCCTACTTCCGTTTTGACTTTTTGGAGATTCAAAACCAAAAGCCAAATTAGGCGGATTAAAATTTTTATCTTCAACTAATACACCATCTTTATATTGGTATCCAAGGATAAGCGCACGTTCTTCTAATGTTAAGTCAGCTACCTCAATTTCAACCTCTATAGCTCCCATAGCCGAAGCAGTCTCTAAAAGCTGGTCGTCCCCATAGTTTTCAGCGGAATCAACTTTAGGTGATATTTTCACACTTTTAGCACCTGTTAATCTTGTTATTTTAGTATCGTATTCAAGTGTTTCCTCCGTATCTGTTAATAGTTTTACAATTCTATAGTTTCTTAAACCTATAATAGCCATTTCTTAATCCTCCTCATTTTTTGTAAAAAATAAGAATCTAAAAACAGTATGGTAGCTGTAATCAGATTCTTTTATTTCGTGTATACTTCTTTTTATAAAATTATTTTCTTTAAGTAATCTTTCAATTTCTTTATTTATATAACTCATTTTATTCTTACTAAACAAATCTATTTGAATATAATGCTCTGTTCCTACTACTTTATCATCCGCATAGCGATTTTGTTCTAAATAACTAAAAAAAGTTATATATGTTTTTTCTTCTCCATCAAACCTTTGAAATGAAACAGGAATTTTCAAAGGTTTTAATGTTTCTATTACTAAATCATTTATATTAATCATTACAACCCTAGCCCTCTTTTCAATATTTCTTTCATTACATTTTTAGCTTCATCTTTTTTTGACTCATATGCAGGTGCTAGAAATGGTTTAGGGCTAACACCTGGATGGTTTATTATTCTTCCTTTTTTCTTTCCTTTTTTGATTGGTATTTGATGTGCAGATGCTCCAAGTTCTAAAAAATTTCCATAAAAAATTTCTGAATTATCTTCTTTAGTAATACCAACTAGAACATATTTGACATTACCTTTTTTCTTGACTCCACTTACTTTTAAGCCAGCTTCTAATTTGCCAGTTCTTTTTTTGACTCGTGGCAAAGCATCTTGTAAAATCACATTTCCACCAGCTTTTATAGCTTCATTTACAAGTCTATCACCCGATTTTCCCATACTCTCTACTTTTGATAAGATTGCGTCAAATCCTTCTGTTGTTATTTCTACGCCCATTTTAAACAACTTCCTCATATTTAAATTTTAATTCTTTACAATAATATTCGTTTTCTATAAAATCACTAGAATTTAAAAAGATAAAATCTTCTTTTTTAAACATATCTTTTATACTAATATACTTGTTTATATTCTTTAAGCTCTTATACCAATACTCTATTTTTATTGAATATACAATACTCTTGTTCTCGTTGTCAGAGAAATTTGCATCGTATTCATTTTCTATAAAGAATATTATATATTCTTCATCACTTGAAAAATTATCATATTCTTGAAAACCAATATTAATATTTAATTTTTCAAGGATAGTAACTATTTTTGAGTGCATACTATCACCTAACTTTTACTTTGACTCTGCTGTTATTTCAAGAATTTTATTTTCTTCTTCTAAATTTAAAATTTGAGTCATATTATAAAATTTATCTTTGTATTTAATGACAAAATTAGTTATAGCATTTTGTTTTATGTTTAAATCTAATTCTTTAATATATCTAATTTTAAACTTTTTATTTGCGGAAGTTTTAATCGAGTTACTTTCTATTAATTCTTTACTATTTAAATCTTCAACACTAGCCCAAACTTTTTTATAAAATTTAATTGTTACATCTTCAAGAACATTTTTTCTTTCTTTGATAAAAATAGAAATATGCTTATCTAGTACGTCAACTAATTCAGATAAATATAAGTATATACTAGTCTTGTCATTGCTAATATCAAGTTTTACTATGCTGTAAAATTCATTATTTAACTTTATAACATCACTTGTTTTAATTAACTTCATATAAGGTACTTTTAACTTAATAGATACCTTTAACCCTGTATTATCAAATTTAAGTTTGTCTTGTTCTCTTATATACTCATTAGCAAAAAAGAGCTTACTATTTACAATAAACTCTTTTTCATCTAGTGCATTACCTTCTTTATCGTAGCTTTCCTTGTATTCTCCAAACTCCACAATGCCATCATTAAAATTATTAAATTTTATTTTTTTCATTTTTATATTACCTCATTAGCTGCGCTTTTAATTTGAAGTCTAAGAAGCTCTTTGCTAAAGTTTTCTTCAAAGTATTCAATAGCATTATTTCTTACATATCTGCAATAGTTAAATAGCAACTCTCTATTAAAATTATCTTTAAAATCTAGTGCAGCTCCTGCTATTTCATTTTCAAAATAATCAATCCCTCTTGTAACCATTTTTTCTATTTTTGTATCTTCTTCTATCCAAGTGATATTAAGATACTCTTTTACTTCTTCAACTACATTTTTAATATCTTCATTCTTCATCCTTGTACCTACTTAGTTTTAGCAGCTGACGCTTTTGTGTTTGAATTAATTTCTGTTGCTAAAGTTGTGTCTAAGTTTTGTATATCAAATACTAAAAATGAATCGTTGTCTTTCGGCTCTCCTGTTGCATATTGTTTTACTAGATAAGTTCTTTCATCCTCTAAAAATTTATATTCGTCTGAATACTCTATTTTTCCGCTTGAAGCAATTCCCATAAAATAATCCTTTGCCATACCAGCTATTAGTTTGCCTTTAGGGACAGCAACTGACTGAATTATGTTTCCAGGAATAGGTAAAACTCCATACACATAAGTGCCATTAGATGTCAACATAGTTGTAGCAGCGAAAATTTTAGACCAATAGTCAACTGGATTTACAAGCATTATAATACTTGGAACTGCCCTTTTACCATCATTTGTAAGTGGAGCCATAATTTCAACTCCTAATGTAGCTGGTTTAAAATCAGTCAACGGTTTTGCAGTTTTATCCGGATACACACCTTCAACGACTGCGCCTTTTAAATCTTTTAACATACCTTTTGGTTGGTCTTTTCCTGTCCCTGCTACAATACCCATTTCAAGTCCTAAGCTTAAAGCTTCTGTTAAAACAGCCCTTACGTATCTGTCTAACCATTCAGCCCCCAAATCAAGCATAGCTTTTGCGACTGGAAGATATGCAGATAATTTATAAGCCCCTGCATTAATTTTATTAAATCCATGTTCTAACTCTTTTTTAATAGCATCATCTAATTTACCCCACCACGCAGCTTCTGCGTTCGTTTTTCTTATTATCCATTCCGTAACCCCTGTAGTATTTTCAAAAGTTATAGCACTAAGTAGGGGGTGGTTTTGCTCTAAGTCATCAAACACCCTATCAAATACAGTTCTTGGCATAGTTATCTCTAAATCTGTAAATCCTCTTTTTTCTATTGCTTGGTTATAATATGCTCTTTCCTCACTTGTTAGTTGTGGCATACCTCTCTTGTCAAGTATCGCCCTGTCAGCTGATTCTATATTAGCAATAGAACGTGCTTCTTTTAGTAAATTACTTTGTATATCTTCCGCCATTCTTAAAAATGCTGTTGTTATTTTTTCCTCGTCATTACCCTTTATTGCTTCCATTAAATTCGTTCTTAGTTCAACATTAGTTGCTTCATCTAAATTTTTCATTGCCATTTTTATTTTCCTCCTTAATTAAATGCATTAAAAAAAGCCGACACTAAATCGACATTTCTTTTTTCTATATTATCTTTATTATCATTTTGCTTTGCTTCTTCTTTTTGCAAGTCTCTAAGTTCTTTTATAGATATATCACTTCTACAATTTATTTCTGTATCATTATAAGCAGGCATAGGAGTTGCTGTAATTTCAAACAGTTCAACTTCTGTTATATCTCTGTAAAATGTCCAATCATCATCAAAACGAGTTTTAGAATTTACAATATTAAAACCAAAAGAACATCCTCGAATTAGTCCAAGCCTTACATTTTCAAGTAAGTCATTTCCATCCGTAGTGGCTGGTACATCTAGTTCAAATCTTAGTCCATGTTCATCTTCTTCTAAAACTAAATTTGAGTTAGTTCTGCCTACAATTTTATTCCAATCATGATTTATAATCATAAATTTATCCCTAGCATTATCAGCTAAAGTCTTTAAAAATGCACCTCTTGAAATTTTTTCATAGAAAGTATCGCCCCATCTATCTTGTAATTTAGTATAATCATCACTAAAAATAGCAGCATAACCACTTATCTTACGACTTTCTAAATTACTGTCCCTTATTTCCAGCGATACCGCCCTTTTCTCCATTTCCATTTTTAGCCCCTCCTTTCAAATCCGGATTTAAAATCGACTGATAATTTTTAGTTACATAATGTTCATCAGCCCAATCCTCGTTTATTTTTTCTCTACCAAGCATTTCTAAATTGTCGTTTATAGAGTTTACACCTATTCTAAATAGCAAATCACTTGCCTTTGATATTTTTTCAAGTCCCATATTAGCGATTTTTTGTGTGTCTACTTTTACATAACTTTTTTTAATAAAGTTATCTCTACCATACATTTTCCTAGTTAATTCAGTCGTAATAAGTTTCGCGACTGGATTGACAGAAAAATTTAAAAAATTATCTGTTATACCTTCAACTCCAGCAACATTGCCTTTTACAAGTCCAGCGGGAACATGAAAAGCAGCGCATACAAAATCCATGACATCATCAATAATCGCTCTTATATCTCTGCTGTCTTTTATACTTGAAGCTTTTGTATTTTCTGTATATTTCAATCCATTCGAAAGTGGTAAAACAGCATTATCACTTTCAAAATAACGTTTAAATTTGTTGTTCATTAAATCGCCGATTCGTTCTTGCGCTTCTTTTGTTTGCGGGTAATTTGCGTCTATCTCAAGTACACCCTTTTCACTATTATTTTTTTTATAACCTTTCATTGCACTACTTAATAAATCTTTATAATCATTGTAAAGATAATCTATTACAGTTTTTATGCTTTCAACATTTAATTTAAAATACAAAACGTCTGATTCTCTAAAGCTTCTATCTAATTTATAGTTTCTAATTGTAACATCTTTGTATATATCTTCATAAAAAACATACTTATCTACACTAAAACTTTCAGCTACGAAAAGTTGTTCATTTTCTTGTATAACTAGACATTCGTTGTCATACACAAGTCTTGTAATTACTTCTTGCCAAAATTCTGTTGCATTTTGATTTCGATTAGGTTCTATATTAAATAAGTAATAATTTTTGTCTTTAACGGACTTTGCATTTATAAACGTCTGAAATTCACTTAAAACTAGAGCATTTGCAATAATAGAAATACATGACCTTAACGCAAATTCTTTATAAAATATTGTAGCTTCTAGTTTTTTAAAATATTCTCCATCTGCTCCTGACATTTTATCTTTAAATAAAAAATTAGTTATAAAGTTTTTAAAATTCAATTCACCACCTCATTGCTTTTAATACGTATAACAATCATAAAATTTAATTGTTGATTCTTGCATCAGTTCCTCATCTTTAGATAAAGCATGTAAAAACGCGAAAAAGCCATCGGTTTTTCGCTTGATTGGCTCTATCTTTAAATAAGTTTTATTTCCTTTTTTGTCTGTATCTACATAAACATTGTTAGTATACCAGCGCATCATCATATCATCACCCCATTTTATTGTCCTCTCTGCGAAGATTTGCTCTATAAGTGGGGCTATTTTTGCATGAGTTATCGACCCATTTCTAACTTCTTCAATCGTTAAACCTCTATTATTAAATTCTTCTTTTACATGTGCAGCTCTATATGAGTCACAACAAATTTTTAATATATTATAATCCTCTGCCTTTTCAACAAACCAATCAGCGATATACTCTGCTTTGATTGTTTCATCATATATTATTGTGCAAAGTCCTTTTTGTTTTGCTAATTCAATATCAAACTTAAAATTTGTTATTTCTAAAGACTTATAACATATAAAAGTGTGATGCATGATATATCGTTTTTTATCTTTTTTAAATAATAATACAACACTTGTAAAATCTCTTATACTAGAAAAATCTAATCCTCCAATACACGAAAAACCTTTCAAATCCGGCAATTCTTCATTTGTTGCAACTATGTCGTCCCATTCGGCAACTGCTGTTGCTAAATCTTCAGCTGGCAAATTAAATCTTTTAGTTAATAATTCTATCATCATTTGAGGTCTATTTTTAGCCTTATCAATGTCTTTTAAAATTTGTGTCCTTAAATCAGAATTATGTTTTATACTTGGATTTGCTTTTTCTAGTAAATTAACATCTTCCATTTCTTCTATATTATCAAGTTTGAAAATTAAAGGAAGCATTTTAGAATTTTTTATTTCTCCATTTAGAATCTGTTTTGATTCTTCCTTAAAATCGTCTAATACTCCCCCTCTTACATTCCCATCTGTTGTAATATAAAAAATACGTGGATTCTTCACTTTTCCAAGAGCAGAGGTAAAAACTTTTATATTATCATAATTTTCGTATGCATGAACTTCATCAAAAATGATGCAGCCGGGTCTTAATCCATCTTTGCTTTTTGCATTATTTGTGCGGAACTTTAAATAGCTATTAGTTTTTTTAAATGTTATTACTTCTTTAGTTCTATTAAAAAACTTTTTACATATCTTAGGGTATTCAGATAACATATTGTAAACATCATCAAAACTCGTTTTCGCTTGCTCTTCCGACATTGCAACAATATCAATTCCATAATTTTTCACACCATGCAGATGTGTTTGTAAATAATTAGCTAATTGAGATATAAAGCCATTTTTACCATTTCCACGTCCCATCATAATAAAAAATTCATCATATAAAAGCTCTTTACCTTCAAAGCAGCCAACAACTAATGCAACAACAAACTTTTCCCAAAAATACATTTTGTAGAAATATTTTTCCATGTACTCTATAGCTTTTTCTATTTTCTCATGGTCGATATATATGTTAGGTTTTTTTAAATCTTTTTTTATTTTCTTAACCGCAAGGTTCATTTCTTTACATAGAACAATTTCGCCTTTATTAACCAAGTCGAGATATTCATCTATGTATTTATTGTACTTATAATTCAATATCATCATCACCCAAAATTTTTGGTGTTGCTTTTATACCTAATTTATCAAGTAAGTTTAACATTTGAGCGTTGTATTTAATAAGTTCTGACACACTATCATTTTTCTTGTAGCCCCATTGATTTTGACCATTTTGATACTTTATTTGTACGCCTCTTGTTTTTATATCTTGTATAAGATTATTTTTTATATTCCAAATTTCTAAATAGTCATTTATTAAATCTATAAAGTATTTAGCAGTATTTTTATTTTCATCTAATTGTTTTAGTAAATCCTCTTTTATCTCATTTTCTAAATTATTTCCCAACTCTTTTTCATTGTCTTGCATAGCATCTTTTTTGGAGGTGCAGTTGCGTATCCATCCCCCTCGTTTCCTCCAAGATTTCAATGTATTTTCAGATATTCCATACTTGGCTGACATTTCTTTATAAGTCATACCTAAAACATAGTCATTGTGTACATTTTCTTTGTTTCTTAAGTTATCCTTTTCATGCACTTTCACCACCTCATTTTCGTAGTTTTCTTTGCACCTGCAACTATAAATTTAAGTTGCAATACCCCACCCTCCACACCTTATGCGATTTTAAAGCTTTTTTGAACAGCCATGTACCTACCTCGGTTCACAAATTTTCGCTTTGAAAGCCAGTTTTTTCAATAGGGGGGCTATCTACCATCTTTCTTCGTTCAAAAACTTTTTATTTTTTTCTTGATTAATTTTCAGTATTTTTTCGTGAATTTCGTTGTGACAAAGGTTGCACAAGCTTTTTAAATTATCAAGCTTCAAAGCTTCACTTGGATGCTCTTTTACTTCTCTAATATGATGTACACATTCTGCCTTAGATACCTTCTTTTTTTTCTTACAAACTTGACATTCATTATTATCTCTTTCAATAGCTTTTTTTCTTAATTTACGCCATTCCGTACTTCTATAGAATATATCAAGTCTATCAATAGAAATTAATTCTTTTATTCTATCTAGTGTCATGCGCTTACAACTCATTGATATACAACTCTCCTAGACCGTCACTATACTCTTTCATACTTTGCAATAGCTTAGCTTCACTATCCTTAAGGTTCTTGTACTCTGCTTGAATATACTTAACATAATCATCTACACAAGATACAATAAACTTCTCATTACATCTATGACATACAAAGTATGTGACTGTTGTATTATCAATAACTTTAGTCTTTAGCTCCTTGTTACTTACTGTAATCTTCTTACCGCAATTGTTACATTTAAACTTATCATACTTATTCATAACAACACTCCTTTAATTTCCTAGTCGAGTTTAACATAAGATATATTCTGTTAAACTCATTCAAGTATTATTAAACAGCCTTACGCTTTAGTACTCGCAATGTTTTCAACACTCGATTATAAGACTGTATTTTATCCAGTTTAACGTGACCTTTTTATGTTAAACTAATAGGCTAATAATATTTAATATTCCTGTACGCTTTGTTTAAATCATCTTGTTCAATCCCAATATACCGTAATGTAATCGTAGCTGAACTATGATTAAAAAGCTTTTGAAGTGTCACAACATCATGTGTCCTTTTATAGTAATGATAACCAAACGTCTTTCGCATTGTGTGCGTACCTAAGTTATCTATACCAAACATTTCTCCTGTCCCTCTTATTATCTGATAAGCTCTTACTCTGCTTATTGCTTCGTTAGTTTGCTCCCTACTCTTAATAAGAAATTCATTCTGGTTCTTATCTTTTGTATATTCTTTTAGTATTCTTCTTAAGATAGGATTAACCTCAATAGGCTTAGTCTTACCCGTCTTACTTTCTTTAAGAGTTATAAACCGCTTGTCATGAACATCTTTTATTCTAAGCTTTAATATGTCTCCTACTCTAAGCCCTGTATATATTCCCATGCTAAAGAGGACATTATTTCTCATATTAGTTTCTTCTAAATAAGCGCATATGCTTTCTAGTTTCTCTAAATCTCGAATTGGTTCTACAAAGTTCATTTACTCACCCCCTTCCTTTTTTGCAATAAAAAAAGTCTAAAACTTCGAGCTTTGTTTTAGACTTAGGTTTTGGGGGATATTCAGTTGTCAATGTACAATTTTTTCTATGATACAATTCTAACATGTTTTCTTTAGAAACGAAGTAGTAAAATAGTTATTTTTTTGTAGAAATACTGTTATTTTTCTAAAGCTTCATCGCCATACATCATTAAAGCTATCTTTTTAATAGCACTAGCTTTTTTATGATAAATACTAGTTCTATCATATTTCAATTCATATGCTATTTTTGTAGTAGACATTTTATTATTCCAATCGTAAAAATACATTAATTCTATAATTTTTTGCTCGACTTCTGATAATTCTTCTAAATATAGATTAAAGTATTTTATTTTATTTTCAATAATTTCTATTTCAGCTTCTTTGTTATAAATATAAGCTTCTGTAGTTATAACTATATCGTCTATTCCTTTCGTACTTTTATTAACTTTAAATCCAAGCTCTTCGAAATTAACTTCTCTATAAACCTCCTTTTCTTTAAGAGCTGCTATTTCTTTTTTTAATACTTTTAATCTTCTATGTTTATCACCTAACATTTTTAATGTATTTTCTACTTTGTCTGTATACTCTTTTTTTACTCTCATTTTTCACCTCTTATAATTTCTTTTTCACATTTTTATTCTTAATTCTGAAATCACCCTTTCAAAAAGTTCTATATGGTAATTTCCTTTTAATTTAAATTGGTGCTCATAAAAAATTTCAGCATCATCTAATTTTGAAAATTTAATTTCATATGGTGCTCCTATTCTATTGCTTCCCTCGGTTCTAATTCTAACAACATATTCCTTTGTTATATTAACCATTTTCGTACTCTCTTTCATTCTTGTTATAAATACATAACTATTCCCTAAATAAAGCTTTTAGGATTAGTCTAATACTTTGTAGCATTTCCAACTGCTCTATATTATTCAAAATATTCTGTATATTTGTTTTGTTTTTTTGTTATAAAACTTCATTTTTTTAAGTTTAAACAAAATCTATTTATATAAATTTTTTCATGAATAACACTTTAATAATTAATGCGAACTCAATCTATTTTTCTTTTACGCTTTAATTTATATTTTTGTTGTTTTTGAATGTTAATTACAATATTAATTCTTCGAAAACTGTTCTTTTTATAATATCAGCATTGTTATATTTCTTTATCATTTCATTTCTAAAAACTTTAGCATCTATTAACGTGCTAAAACTTTCTTTACACAACTTGAACATTTCATGATTATAATAAAAAACAATATATTCAACTTTTACCATGTTACTTTAATTTCTCCAGTCTCCATTTTCTTTTTCTAAGCTTTTTGTTATGTAGCTTTAATCCTTCTGATAGCTCTTTATCAATTTTTAATACTTTAAATAAAGTAAAAATTGTTTGAATAACGTCTAAACCTTCTTCCATTATTTTTTTGTTATCTTTTAGATGAACAGCTTCTTTAAGTTCTAAAACTTCTTCAAGTACTTTTTCAAATTGTTTTTGAACTGTCCAGCTCTCCGGTACATTAGCAATCATTTTAAAATTCATCTTTTATATTCCCCCTTTTTTTATTTTCTTACAACTTCCAACTATTAACTCACTGTCTCCACTATCTCCCTCTATAAAATTTAATTGTCTACCACCAAGCTTTTTTATATATTCAGATATTTCACTTTTGTCTTGACATTCGTTTTCTATATATTCAAATATGTCAAGTGCGCATATTTCCTCCGGAACTTCAATAATAACTTTATGTTCTAAAAATATTGTCTCTTCAATTTCAATTCTATATTCTTTCATATTTTCACCTCATATAATTCTCAAATTTATCTACACTTCTAAAAATAATCTTATTATTAACCCATCTTTGCAGCTTTCTAACTTCTTTACTTGCATTTGATTTATCGTATATCATCACATAAGGGTCATATCCTAACTCTTTCAATCTATAAATTCTATACAAGTTTTCTTCCATCGTTGTGTCATAATTAGTTAAGACATATACTTTTAACTTCTGATAGCCTAATTTTGTTTCTTTTTTAAATTCTTCAAGCTTTGGAATTATTTTATCTGTTTCGCTCATAAAATCCCAAGCAAAATGAACGGTTTTTATTTTAATTTGTTTCAATAATTCTATATTTTCTTTAGTCAAAAGCCTTGCATCAAGCCCTTGCGTAAAATCTACATACGATTTAGTTTTTATTAGTTGCCCAAGTAATTCTAAATGTTCTTTTGATGCAAGTAAATTAGGGTCTAGTAACTTAATTTCTTTTTGACCTTTCCAAAATTCTTCTACATCTGCAACCTTCTTAGACTTAATACCTTCTTTTTTAGAAACTATACAAAATGAACAAGAACGAGGACAACCCCTAGTTAAAAATCCATACGCTATATTTTTAATATTATATAAATTATAATCTGGATATTGATGTTCTATTTCATCACTTAACACTTTTCCACCGTCTGGATAAAAGTACCCCGTCCCACCTTTTGCAATTTCATCAGCGTTTATATTCCATATGTAGTCTTTAGAGTCTGTGAATACTTTACTCATATAAACTTTATCCATACGACTTGAAAATAGAGGTTCATACCACTCAACACTATGTCCTTGTTGTTTATGCCATGAAGATATTTTCATGAGTGGCAGATTAGGAAAATTGTGTCCATCAACATCAATTAAACCTATTTTCATCCACTTGCCCCCTTTATTTTTTTGCTTTATTTTCACATTCTTCACAACAATAATCTAGTTTCCTATCATCATTAGAAAGAAATGTTCTTCCACACCATCCACAAATTTTTAGTGTTTTTCCTTTTCTAATCATCTTCGCACCTTCTTTTAAAATGGTATATCTGGGTCGTCATAGATAGCTTTATAACTTTGCTCTTTGTTGCTCTCTTGCTTTTTGCTATCTAAAAAATTCATTTTATTTATATGAACTTTTGTATATGTTTTTTTCTCTCCATTTTTTTCGCTTGTTTCAACTCTAATTGAACCTTGTACAGATATAAGTCTTCCTTTTTCTAAGTTATTAGAACATACTTCCGCTAACTTACCAAAAGCTTCGATAGGTATAAAATCTGTTTCTTTCTCTCCATTTTTATTTTTATAGTCTCTATCAATCGCAAGTGTAAAAGTTGCAACTGCTGTACCTGTGACAGGTATGTATTTGAGTTCTGGGTCTTTTGTTAATCTCCCAATTAAAATAGCATTATTCACTTTATCCCTCCATTTTTTTATAATTCATGTAGACAATCATGACATATATCATATACAACATGTATATCTTTATCGCTTTGACTTGAAATAATTTCAACGTGCATTATTTTCCCGCAAAAGTAACATATAATAATCTCCTCCATATTCACACCCCTCTTTATTAATCCCAAAATGGCGCAACCTCCGCATTTCTTTCATCGTTTAAAACTTCAACTATTTTATAATTTCGTAAACTATCTTCTCTCTCAAGTAACTTTATCCAATCGTAAAATTTACCTCTATATTCTTTTGTGTAAACATGATTCGGAAGGTCATTCCAATCATCTAGTAAATCATCAAATTTTTCTAATGCTTGTATAACGCTAATTTTATTCATTTTCTACACCCTCTTTTTTATATTTCTTCTATCTGTTTTTCAGCTTCATTTTTTAACTCAATAAGAAAATCTTTTAATTTTATAATTATTTCATTGTTTATTTTTGTACGTTCAATAAATAAACCATCAAGATTATTAGAATTTCTAACAAATAATTCTATCGTTTCAATTTTTAAATCATTTTCAAGGGCTTTTATGACCTTGTTAATTTTGTCTTTTTCTCTGTTTAAAGCTTCAAACTTTTCCATTTTTTCTGAACTCTTTCTTCGTAGTACTCTAATTTTTTCGTATTCTTCTATATTCATTTTTTTATTTCTCCTTCGAAATTTTTATTATTTTTCATCCTCGAACATTAATTCATCTAAACAATCAATACACATGTAAAAAGTTACATTTACACCATGAATCTCTTTTTCATACTTTACATAGCCATCATCTTCAATATCTATAACGTTTTCGCAACGATTACATGTTATAAATTTGTATACCATAAATTCTTCCATATTCTATACACCTCTTTTATTCCTACAAGGAAATTTTTTATTTTATTTCTTCAATTCTTTTAGATATAGAATTAAGTTCTTTCTGTCTAATTCTAATGCTCTTAGTCTTATTGTAAATCGAAATTGCTTTTTTCACTTCTTTGTTTAAAATACAATTTGTAAGTAAATCATAAGTATACAATATTTTAGAACGTTCTCTTAAAATTTCTGTGCTTTTCTTACCACAATCTTCTAATATTGCAATATAGCTTTTGAGATTTTTTAAATTTTGTTCTAAGTCTTTTATTTGCTTTTCTTTTTTCTTATTTTCTTCTTCTAATTCTTCTACAATTTGTTTCTTTACTAATGTATAGCTACCTATATTCAAAATATTTTCCCTCCATTTCTTCTGCTTTTTTAACTTCATTACAAGCGATAAGAAATAGTTCTCCTTTGCTTAGATTCTTATACTTTTCTTGTAGTTTCTTTTGTTTCTTACCAATTAAATCTACTTTTTCCAGTATACTCATTTCCGAAATTCTCTTTTGCATTTGCTCTGCTCCTTGTTGCTAAATGTGTAAATATTCACTTTTAATCCATTTTCATGTTATAATTTTTTTATTAATAAATAAGAATGGTGGTTAAATATGCAAAACTTAAACAATTTTCTAAATTCAAATTATAACTCTATATATCTTTTCATGACCTTTATATCAATTTCAATTTCTGTCATTGTTGCTCTTTTTACATATAAAAACTTAAAAGAACTCAAGCTCACTCGTTTAGAAGAAGTTAGGGCATGTATATTGCTTTATATAACAAAGAAACATTCAAACAGAGGTTATGAAATTGTATTAAAAAACTTTGGTAAATCTCAAGGTAAGGTTTTAGACATTTGTATTACCCCTCAATTAGATTATAAAAAATGCGCCACTAAGCCAAAAGATGATATAAAACTTATTAGTGACTTTAAAAATATAATTTTAGCCCCTAATCAAGCTTTAAAAACAATATTCCATTTCCACGATTATCCCGATTCAGAGTTTGACATTACTATAAAATATAATACTTGTGGCAGAACTTTTACAGAAAATTATACTTTAAATATAGAACCTTATAAAGTATCCTTATCTAATGAATTTAATGTTGAAAACCAACTTATCGGACTTCGTGAAATCAATAGGTCATTACTAGAAATTTCAAATAAACTTGATTAAGTTTACAATATGTTAAATCTTTCTAAACACTTATCGCAGGCTATTTTTATAGCCTTTTTTAAAGTTTCTTCTGATATTGCATACCCTAACTCTATTTTTAATTTTAAAGTAGTATCATATGGTATATATTCAATAAAACCATCTATTTGATTTATTGGGACTTCAATCGTTAACTTAGTTGTGCAAGCTATATCTTTTATTTCATTATTCATAATCTCACTCCTTTTTCACATGTAAAGATACTAATTAATACTTATCTGTCATTTATTTTTTTCCTATGTTTAATTCCTCTTGATATAATACCTAAACAATCCTCACACACAATAATACTTTCACTTTTTTTAATTTTTTTAGAAATGTCATAGTATCTTAAAAAAGGAATTACAAACATTTTTTTATTATTTTCTTTTCTTTGTGAACAAACATAACATCCAAATTCCTCTCCATTAGTTTCTGTTCCTTTTGGTGTATCATAATAGGAATGGTATACTGTGCTTGAATCCATTGAACTTAAATCTATACCATACATAATTTCTGACTCATTAGTTTCTTTGCTATCTGAAACACTTTCTTTCTCATAAAATTCTTTATAAACTTTTTCCATATTACTTTTCTTATGTTTTTTTATTATGTCTAAAGCATTTTTTGCGTTTTCTTCTGTACAAGAGTCAACACTTTCAACTTCTCCAAACACAACTACATTTTTATTAGTTGCTTCTACAACTCCAAAAAGCTCAATTAATTCTTTAATTTCTTTTACGTTTTCAAATTCCATTTTTATCATTTTTTCACCCTATCCTTTTTATTAAATTTAAAATCTTGACTTTTCTTTATAATTGCATCCAATTCGTTCTCTGTGTATTGGTTGAATGTTTGTTTGAAATTGGCAAATTTATTATTATTTGTCTTTGTTTTTTCTTTGACGCTCTCATTGCCTTTTACAACCTTTTTAGGTGTCTCGTTTAAGTAAGACTCGAATTTATTTCCGAAAAGCGTCTCGGGGCGTAAATAAGCGTTCATTTTATCATCATCTAGCCAGTTTAACACTTTATTTTCTATCACTTTGTAAAATTCTTCTTCTGTAAAGCCTTCTCTGAGTCTTGCATCAATTAAAGATATAGTTTTCTTTGTTGTACTCTTAAAAGATTTATCTGCTGCTTTATTTAAGCAATCAATAATTCTTTTATATATCTCTTTGTCGTTTGTCTTTTCTTCTTTTTGCTCTTTAGGACTATATATATTATTAGTTAAATTAGTCTTGTTAATATTAGTCTTGTTACTCGGCACCTCATTCCTAACATGTACGGCACCACATGCTATAGGGTTAAGCACCTCTTTCCTAACGTTAGGCATTGTGTGCTGTACCTCATCTATATCGGTATTGATACCGAATCGTTCCGGTATTGATACCAAATTGGAGTTTATGCTATCGTCGTTGTTAGTTATCTTTCCTTCTTTTTGCTCTGTAGGACTATATATATTATTAGTTAATTGGGTATTGTTAATATGGGTATTGTTTGCGGGTCTGTCAGAGCCCCCCTTGGGTTCTGTGTGAGCCCCCATGGGGTTCTGTGTGAGCCTAGGTTCTGTGTGAGCCCCTATTTTTGAACTGGCTACATAATATAAATTGCTTGTATTTTTTCCTGTTATTTCGTCTTTTCTAAATACTCTTTTTATCAATTTTTTTTCTTCTAAACTATTGATTGTTCTTTTTACAGTCGCTTCACTACAACCCGCTTCTTTGGCTATAGTACTTCTTCTAGGAAAACATGTGCTTTCATCATCTAAATGTCTGACTAGCACTATATAAATCATTTTTTCATATGTAGATAATTCTAAATTATCTATAAGTTCATTTTCTACCCAAAACCAATCCCTTTTCCTTGAATCTTTTAAAAGTTCCAAAACCTCACCTCCTTCCGTTTATAAATTATTTATCAAGATAACAATTTAAGTTCATAGTCATTAAGTATCAAATCTTCTTTGGTCAATGCTTTGCATGTCATTCCTTTTATTTCTTCATCATAATACGCTAATACTATTTCGTTTTTATCTATATATGTAACAATGCATTTTCTATCATGATTGAATTTCGCATCATGTAATTTGATAATTTCTCCTATCTTTATATCATTTTTTAATAATTTCAATCCACTCACCTCTTAATTTCGAATATTCTGATTCTTTTATATATATTTTTTACTTTTTTCTTCTTCAATTTCGAAAAGATATTCAATACTTAAATCAGCAAAGAATATTTTTTGTATTTTTTTTGCTTCTATATATTTTAGCCTATTAACACTATTTAACTTAGCGCATATTGTACTTACATTTAAATTTAACGCTTTTGCTATTTTTTCATTTGTTATATCTTTTCTCGCCATTTCTGCTCTTAAATTTTTAAACATTTAAATTCTCCTTTCTGAATTTATTCACGAAATTGCGTGTCTTATATTTCATATAATACACTCAATTTCGTGAATAGTCAATATGTTTTTGCATTTTATTTTTGTAATATCGTAAATTATTCTTGATTTTTTACGATATTGCCATTATATTTAAAATAAGGTGGTGATTAAATGAATATAGAAGAACGTTTGAAACAGTTAATACTTAGTAAATATAAAAGCATAAGAGCTTTTACAAAAGAAATTAATATTCCTTATTCTACGATTGATACTATGCTTAAACGTGGAATAGGCGGTACTAGCATAACAACAGTATTAAAAATTTGTAATGCTTTAAATATTGACGCTGACGCTCTTATTGACAACGAACTAAAAGAAAAAGAACAATCTTCAAAGATACAAATAAATCAGTTCGAACAAAGAATTTTAAAAATGTATAATGCTCTTGATGAACACGGAAAAGATATTGTATTTACTATATTAGAAAAAGAATATGTTAGAATTAATAAGCTCTAGTAATAGAGCTTATATTTGTTCTACGCTTTAATAATAACACGGAAAACACTTTCAAAAATATTCGTACGACGAATATTCCGACTTGATTTTACATTATTTATCAAACGTTTTTATCATTCTATTTATTGTTATTTTTTTCCATTCATTTTAATATTTTTTAATATTATAGTTTAATTTCTAATATGGACACATTATTAAAAGCGCACAGAAAAAAGAAAAAACTCACACAACGTCGATTAAGTGAATTAACCGGCATCAGTCAAAGTTATATTTCAAAGCTTGAAAAAGAAGAATTTAAGCATAGTCCCACCTTAACGCAAATTATCTTGCTCGCTGATATATTAGAAATTGACCAAATAATTTTGTCTGAATTTTTTTTAGAAAAAGAAAGGGAGTATTTAGAAAACACAAAGGGTTATAAAAGAAAAGCAACAAAAACAATTAATAGGGATTTTTTAAAAGAATATAAAAATAAGGACTAGGTAATTGCTTATACCTAGCCCGTTTTTCTACTGTTCTACTTTGATTTCTCCTAACTCAATCCAATTATCTTTGTACAGCTCCGGAAACTTTTTCTCTACATCTGCTTTAGTTGCTCCTTGATTTGCATACTCCATCGCTTCGAAAAGTCTTGAGTAATCTTTTAAGTTATATTTTAAAACTATTTCTTTTACATTCATATTTTTTTCAACTAATATTTTGACTTGTGCATCAAATTTGTAGTTAGCTGGTACTTGTTGATTGTCTAATTTATCGGTTACTTTTATATCTTTAAATTCGTAACCATCTGTACCAACTGCGTTCCAACCTGTTTGAAACAGTTTAACAGCTTTATCTGTTTTATTTTCAACTTCTACATTTGCAACCTCATATACATATTCAGACGCTTTTTTCTTTTCAATTCCATCACTAAAATATTCTCCGTTTTCGTTAAAACTTCCATCTTCATTTATATCGCCTTTTACATCTTCTTTTGTAACATCTTTTACAGTTATTTTAATTCCATCAACTTCGTTTTCGTTAGCCTTCTTTTCTTTTTTAGTTGCATCATTAGTATTTTTGTTGTCATTAGTTGATGAACAAGCAACTAAACCTATACTTAATAAACATACTGCAATTAATAATAATGTCTTTTTCATCCTCAAATCCTCCATATTTTTTTATTTTGTTATATATTTCAACATGAAAACTTAATATTCCTTTTATTTTCTATTCCAGTAGTATAAAAATATTTTAATTGAATAATACCTATTTATTTCCATTCTAAGAATATTTTAATAGCATATAGCATAAATTATCTATAGTATTTAATAAAAATGTCTCTGAGGTCTTGTATCACTTCTGAATAATGTTTAATTCCTCAATTAAATAATTACTTTCCTTTTATCTAAAAATATATTCTAGTTGTTTCTTTACTTTTGAAAAAGTATTGATGGAATTTTAAATAGCGAACACCACTTTTTGAGAATAGTAAGTAATCTAATTGTATTAAGTTTTTTAATAAATAAATAGAAAAGATACATATTTTGTTTTCTATAATACAAGTTCTCTATAATAATATATTCTCTATATATTTAAAGCACCACTTTTTGCACTACCGAAGCACCACTTTTTGCACTACCGAAGCACCACTTTTTGCACTACCGAAGCACCACTTTTTGCACATAGTAAGAAAACTAATCAATATTTAAAATTTATCAACATGTTATCAACAAGAAAAAGGGTACTTATCAACATAAAAAAAGAAGTTATAAACAGTATTGTTATATTTAGACATAAAAATAGACCTTTTTGTAAGAAGGTCTATTTTTTACGTGCATTTTTCCATTCTGAAAAGCTGCATAATCTATATAGTTTTTGTAATTTAGGGACTTTTTTATTTTTTTCTTCATCCCATTCGAATTTATTTTCTTTTTTTACTTCAATGTACTTACTTACTTCGAATACTGTTATGATTTTTCTTATTTTACTTTTATTGTTTTTACTATCACCACATAGACCAATTTTTTCGCAAATAAACTTTTCAGTTATGCATTTAAAACTATTTTCAGTCGTCATGTAACATAAAAGACAATAAACTTTTATTGCATTAGTATTAAATGCAGAAACTAATTCTTGTAACATATCATGATGAATTGTTACAAATTTATGAACATTATCATTGTAACCTGTGCTTACTCCATAATTCAATCTATAGACTATTCCATTACGAGTATTTTCTATTTCAAGTACTTTACAATCTAAGCTATTAAGCTTTTTTATATTTCTCTCTAAAGTAGTACGAGCAATTCCTAATTGATTTGCAAGTTCTTCCATTTTGAATTTATTTTGATATAAATATCTATTTTTTTCTGTATGCATAATTTTCGTACTTCCGCTACTTAAAGTCATTAATGCCCCAAATTCTTTTGCACAATATTTTTTTTCGTTCAAACAATATGTAGGCATTGGTAATTTATAATCTTTTTCTAATTCTTTTGCTTCTGTTTCTTCTAAAGACATCTTGTTTCCCCCTCTTTTACACGGGGCTTGAAGCACTTTTAACTAATTAAGTTAAAAATTTCAAATTATTTTTAACTCTAAAACATTGATTTATAAGTTGTTTTAATCTATAATATAACTTATAAATTAGTTAAAAAAAGGTATAGTATACCTTAAAAATGGGCTTTAAGCTCCGTGGTAAGGAATAAGTGTAGTTTGGCGACTGGTGCTTATTCCTTTTTTATTTGTTTTGTAATCTGCAATAAGTTAATATTAATTATAGCATAAATAATAAATAAAAAAATATATTGATTTTAAAAATAAATTATTTTTTAAAAATATATTTTTCTTAAAACTGTATTTTAAAAGACTTAGTGTATTTACTAAGTCTTTTTTATATGTAAATATATGTTATAATAATTTTAGCAAGAGAAGCAATCTATATTCTAAGAAAAGAGTGAAGTCTATACACGAAAGATTATCCTCCCAACGCTACGAAGGGAGGTGATGAAGTATGGATAATTTTTTACTTAACATATTAGCTGGTGTTATAGCTAGCTATGTATTCTATTTAATTAGTAAATTATTTAGACAAGTAAAAAACCGCTCTTTTGCGCGAAAGAGCGGTTGGGAATTTGATTTGAAAATCAAATTCAAAAGGTCTAGATAATTTTTTACTTTAGACTAAAACTACACTCTTACGACTAGAATATAGTTCTCTTGCTTTTATTATATCACAATTTCTTAAAAAAGATACGAATTTATATCATTTCATTATACCAAAATTTTCTAAAAAAATAGGAAAAAACTATTGATTTTGACGCCCCGTCATGGTATAATATATTTATAGAGAAGGAGGTGAGAAAGCAAAAAATAAGAAAGGAGGAAAGGAAATGGGGAGATTGGAAAGAAGTAAAAAGAAAAGAGAAAACAAATTCAACATAGTTAAAAAAGTTTTCTCTTTCATCCTATTATTACTTAATATAGCCCTTGCAATTCTAAGAATCTTAAAAGAATTGTAAAGGTTAAGCCTAGAAGGAATAGCCCTCCTTCTAGGTGACTTCTTTCTAATATTATAACACATTTCTAAATTGCTATGAGTGATAAATTTTATAAGATTTGCGTTATATTAGTTTTAATAACTATAGTTTTGAATGTTATATCTATAATATTAAATTCTAGTATAAGCAATATGCTCGGTTTAGCTTTTAGTGTTGTATTGTTAATTTTCTTTATAACACAACTAAAAAGGAGTTAGTAAAAAAAATGGAAAAAAGGGATTTAAAATTCAGTTTTCACAAAGGCGGGAGTGGGTCTTTTACTCCCCGAATGAGTATTCCAAAAATTTGGGCAGATGAAATGGGCGTAACAAAGGAAAACCCAAATGTTATAGCTATATTCGAAGGCGACAAAATAATAATCAAAAAGGCTAAGGATGAATAACTTTTTCTAAAAGATGGTTAATATTTTCTTAGCCTTCTTTTTAAAATTACAAAAGATTAATATTAAATTATTATAAAAATAAATAAATATTTCTATAATAATCTAAATAAGAATATAATATTAATTTTGTAGAAATTAATATTATGAATTATATAAAATTATAAATAAATTAATATAAGATTATGTTTAAATTATTATAAAAATAATTAATTAATCTTTTAAGGATTAATATTAAATTTAAAATAAATTATTAAATATCCGAAAAGAATCGGAATATATGATATAATAATGTTATATAAAAATAAAAGGGGGTAATTTAATTGAGTACAAGCCTTAATACGATTTCTATTTTTAATGTAAAAGGCGGAGTCGGTAAAACAACTCTGACAATTTTAACAGCAATGTATTTATCTAAATTAAATAAAAAAATTCTTATTATAGATGGAGATTTTCAAGCGAATACTACACAATTTATACACGATACATTGTTCGAAGGAAATACAATGTTTGAAGCATTAGCATACAAAACTAAAGCAAAAGATATTATAATTAAATCGCCACTTGAGGAATTTCCCAATATAGATTTAATAGGCAGTAAATTAGAATGTTGTGTGTTAGGGGAGTTATTAGTTACTGAAACAAATAGAGAAAAGGCAGTATATAGATGGTTCGCCAAAAACATAGATACTTTAGGAGAGTATGATTACATCTTAATAGATTTGTCTCCAAGCTACGATGTAGTTACACGTAATTTTTTACTTATTTCTGATAGTATAATTACCCCTCTTGAATATCAAGATATAGCGAGCATAAGAGGGTGCAATCTTTTCTATACTAAGTTTAAAGAGGACTTAGAAAAATTAGAAATGGACAATAATGTAAAAAAAGCTATAGTTGTAAATAGATATACAAGTAGAAAATTAAGTACAGGCGATGAGTTTAATAATCAGTTAGAAAAATATGATAACATAAAAAAGGTTTTATTAGATACACGAATAAGTGAAGGAACGATTGTTAAAAATGCAATTTTAAATAAAACAGACATAGAAGAATATTGTAAGAAAATTAAAAAAGCACATAAAGTAAGAGAAGAATTTAAAAATTTTATGAATGAACTTTTTGAAAGGGGGATATTATAAAATGAAATTTGATTTAGAAGAAAATGAAAATAAAGTTGATTATAGAGATATTACAGAAAAAAGAATACAAGATACTTTTAAAAAAAATTCTAACAGTATAGTTACTTCCCTGCTTGAAGTAAAAGAGAATGAAGAAGTAAAAAAAGAATCTGTATCTATATATTTTGAAAGTGACGATATAAACGTTTTAAAAGCAGTTGCACAGATTAAAAAAACTACTATTAATAAGTTAGTATTAGACGTTTTAAAACCTGTTATAGATGCAACTAGAACAGATTTGGAAGGCAACGAAGATATTGAAAAACTAGCAAAGTCTTATGATAAAAGAAAAAAAGGAAGAGGAAGAAAAATAGAAAAATAATTTTATAATAATTAAAAAATAATCCTATAATAATTTTTATAAAATTATTATAGGATTATTTTTATTGCTATTTGTTTATAGTTATATTTATTACTATATTTATGTTGTTTACTGTTTCACACTTTTTTCTTTTTTTAATATTAGATATAATTAAAAGTATTATTCTTGTGATTACACTTATAAATATGTACATTTTTCTACCTCCTTTTTATAAAAGATAGAATATAATACACATTTATTTTAAATATATAATAAAAGCATGTAGCATATCAAAAAAATAAAAAAGATAGTAATTAAGTTATATTGTCTTGATAATTCAACTATAATAAAAATAAATAAAAAAGAGGGTGGTAACTATTTAACTAGTTGCCACCCTCTTTTTTATTTATTTTTTATATTAATTCTCTTTATATCAATTTTTTATTTTTTAAATATTCTAGTACTAATTTAAAAGTTTCTTTTCTGTCTGTTCCTACAAAATTGGTGTATTTATCGGGATACTTTTTAATTGCTTCTGTTGCTCCTCCTCCTACGACGAGTAGATTTCTACACATATAACTCTTATAATCTTTTATATCTACTATAGTACTGTTATTAATATAAAAAGACATAATAGTAGCTATAGCCCTATCGGTTTCCCCTTTAAAAGCTATAGCTGTATCAAATTTATTCATGTTATTATTCCCTTCACTTGCTGTATTATTTGAGTTAATATTCTTATTTAAAATACCTTCCGCTATCATTTTTGCGACAATGTCTTTATGTCTAATATAATAGTCTGTATCAGCTTTGCTATCTACGAAACATACTTCAATTAATATTGCTGGTGCTTTTGTATTTCTAAGCCAATAAAGTCCTCTCACATCTGTTTTAGCTCCTCTATTTTTAAATACAGTCGCTAATTTATCGTTAACTCTTTCAGCATATACTTTCCCATTATTAGTTTTATATATAGTCTCTGTACCCATAGGATTTAGTGTTGTACTATTTGCATTAAAATGTATCTGTACAGCTACGTCTACATCTTGTTTATTAGCTATCTTACATTGTTCTGCTAAGTAGTTGTTAGATTTATCTACCTTCCCAGCGTAGACGGTCGCACCGCCCTTTTTAAGCCATTTTACAACTAAATCTACAAGTATTCTATTTTCTTTTCCTTCATCTATATAGCCTACCGCTCCTGTTCCTTTCCCTGTCAGCGTATGTCCTGCTGTTACTGCTACCCTCATTTAAACCCCTTCTTTCTGTAACATGTCTTTTATGTCTATTACATCTACTTTTATTTCTTCTACATCAGTTTTCATAGTTCCCATTTCAACAAGTATATTTTTGTTTATCTCTTGTTGTTGCGTAGACAGTTCTATAAAATTTTCTACTGTCTTTTTATACATGTCTCTATCTTCTTTTTTCTCTTGCATGGTGTTTTTAAATAGCAAGGCACATAATACACCTATAGCTCCTAAGCTACTTAATTGTGTTATTAATTCTTCCATGTTATTTCCTCCTAATTTTTATATTAAAAAAAGAAGCTATATTGTTAGTTTTGCTTCTTTCACTACTCCACTTTATCTAGTTTTAAATTATGAATTGTGTATTGGCCAATAAACAATTCAGTCAAATAACATTATAAAATTCCTCCTACTTTTTCATTTTCATTTAGCAATATTTGATTTTCTAATTCTTGTATTCTCTTTTGTTCTTCTGTTAATTCTATTTTTATTTCTTTTATGATTGGCACATCATTAACTACATCTATCTTTTCTATATAACAATTATCATCTATTGATTTATAAGGAATATCAATATAGTCTAGCTTTGTTATAATCTTTCTTGGTACGACATCTCCTTCCATTTCTCCAAAGATTGCAATTATTTCTCCGTCTTGGTCAAAGATTATTCTTCTTCCTATTTCCATTTTTACTCCTCCTTTTTTTATTCGTACTTTATAGCGAACCAATCAATTTCAGCACTTAAGCCAGAACCTTCGTAAGCAAATGGTAGTCTAAAACCATTATTAAAATGTCCAACTGAGGAACCACTATCAATGTCCATTTCCACACCTTTCGCTTGATAGACAGACGTTCTAGTACTAGGATGTGATTGTCTGTCTGTGCAAAGTAACAAATAAGGTTTTGCTTCCATTGTGGAATCAAAGGATATTGTTATATATTCATTGTAATAATTTTTTGCATACATAAAAACTAAATTAGGTTTAAAAGCTAAAGAATTTACAGTAAGAGTACTCCATTTCCAATAATAATCTGCATTTTCATAAGAACGTACATATGTTTTACCTAAAGAAACTGTATTATTTCCGCTCTTTGCTGTTTTTATTATATTTTTTATACTTTTAACTTTATCTATTAAACTTTGCATACTTTCAGTTTTATTTGCAGAAACATTTTTATTTGTTAAATTTGCTGCAAAAGAGTTTTTTAATGTTTCTATTTTTGTTTTAGTTATATTTAACTTATCTGTCCCAACAAAAGGACTTCCTAATGCACTAGATATATTATTTTTACCTATTTGCAATTCATTTTTCACCTGCCCAAATGCATTTATTAACTCGCTTAAACTTGCATTTTCGTTTAATTTTTCTATCATAAAAATATCACCTTTCTATCTTATTAGTAACCATTTTTAAAGAATAGGTTACTTTTAAAATAGAAAGATGATTAGATTTGAACGTTTTTTTTAATATATAATTTAAATTTATTTTTTTATAAATATGTGAAAGTAAGTAAAATAAACAGAATTAAAACTTTTTAGTGACCCATTCTTTAAAAACAGTCACTAAAAAATAATAGATTTTATTTTATTTACTATTCAATACATTTATATAATTTTCTACTGCTTTTCTATATTCTGTGTTGGTTATATCATCTAGTTGAAATTTCCTATTTTTTAAAGGATTTAACCCTTCATTTATTACTCTTTCTGATAATATTCTTACAACTATTTTGTTTACATTCATTATAAAATACCTCCACCTATTTCTTGATTTACTGATAATAATAATTGATTTTCTAACTCTTGTATTCTTTTTTCTTCCTCTGTAATAAATATTGGTATTTCTTCTAAAATTGGTTGCTTAGTCTCTATATTTATACCTATTATTTTATATTTTTCATAGTCAATATAGTTATAAGGTAAATCTATATATTCTATTTTTTTAATATCTTTTCTTTCAAGAACATTTCCTTTTGATTCTCCTTCATAGAATATTATTTCGCCTTCTTCATCAAAAAATATTCTTCTTCCTACTTCTATATAATTATTCATAAAACCACCCCTTAACCTACCGCATAAAAATAAAAACTAGAACTATTATATTTACTGTAAACTATAGGTAAAATACATGTTCCTTTTTGAACTTGTATGTTACTATCGCTTTTATCAAGTAAATAAGTTGTATAACTTTCTACTGTTGAAGCAATAAAAGGAACATAACTACAAAAATAGCTAGTTGTAAAATATTTGCTAGCTCCTCCAGTATTATACATAACAATAAATTTCGGATAAAAATTTAAGTTAATTCTAACATAGTAAACATCTCCATATGTACTAATTGTATATCTTTTACATTTGCCTTGACTATCAATAATACACTCGCCACTTGCTGTGTATATTGGTGTAGGTATATATATGCTGGCAATTTTATTAATTAAAGATAGTAAAGACTCTGTATTCCCGCTGCTTACGCCTTTACTTTTCAAATTGTCTTTAAAAGTACTCATAAGATTTTGCATTTTCACCTCAAACTCTGAAAATTTTGTATTATTATAAAACGGATTGCCTAATAAATTTGCAAGGCTATCTTTGCTTGTTTTTAACTCGTTTGTACTATTTTCAAAAGTAGTTATTAGGTCGCTTAAACTTGCGTTTTCGTTTAGTTTTTCTAACATAAAAATATCACCTTTCTATTTCTTAGTAACCATTTGTCAAGGATAGGTTACTTTTTTAAATAGAAAAGTGATTGATTTTAAGCAATTTTTATAAAACGTATATAGTGTAAATAATTTTATTTTTAATAGAAAAACAAGTAAAACAAACAAGTATAAGGATTTTTAGTAACTCTTTCTTGACAAATAGTTACTATATAAAATCAAAAAGGACTATACAATATAATCCTCTCCAACAATATTTTTATATTCATTTTCTGTTATCTTATTTTTTATTACTGCTATTTTAACTTGCTCCTTAGACCATAAATTATCATCATAATATTTTTTTATTATTTTGTACCACATTTTATATCAACTCCTTTTCAATCATAGCAAAAGTTAACATTGCTGTTTCTTCTCTTAATGCTTTTACTTCTTCTTGTGTAGCTATAGTCGCACTTTTAGAATTTTTTTCTAGTTCCTCATGTGCTTTTATTTCCTCTTCTTGCTTCTTATGCATTTCTAAATATTTTTCTGCTGTCTCTAAAGCTGTCAAGCTCTTGTCTAGTTTATATATAGATTTAATTGTATTAATAGACTCTATATTTGTAACTCTTCCATAATCATCTAATATTAAAAATACTTCGCTAGTTTGGAAATCATAATTGCCTTTTAAAATTTCTTCCGCTTCAACTCCATTTATTCTCTCTTTTTTATCCCATATTTTTATCATTTTTTTAATTTCTCCTTTTTATAATTCCGGTATAAAACAAGTAATTTTATCATTTAAAATAAAATATATTTGCCTACCATTAACCGAAGCCCCAAAATATCTATAACTAGGAACAGCCGCTCTATCAAAAGTTAATCTTTTAATTCCACTATCAGAAAAAATAGTAACTCCACATTTACTATTTCCAGCTGTATAACCATAATCCGATACATATAAAGTTGACCCTAATGGTGCAGCAAAAGTATTATTATCAAAGCCTTCTCTTGTATAACTACTAGTTCCGCTGGAAGGGTCATAATTAATCGCTATATAAGGGTGACCGGAAATAGAACTTTTTAGACCAAATACAACAATTTTATAAAAACCGATTTTGGCGCAAACAAAATAATGAGTTTGTTTCGAATCTATTATAGTTGATTTTGTAGACCAAGTATTTAAAGCTGTATTATAGTATTCAACAACTTTAACCGCTTGAGATGAAGAAGAATTTTCTCCACCATATAAAACATGTATCTGATTTGAATACATTTCACAACAAGCACTTCCTCTTGCAGTAGGCATATTTGCTATTTCAGTCCAAGAATTAGTTGAAATATTATATTTTTGACATACAACTGTAGGAGTTGAATAGCCACTAAAGCCGCCTATTTTATAGATATATCCATCAAAAAAATATAATGCTGATTCTATAAAAAAAGAAGGAATATTTTTAGTTGTTGTTGTGTTTAAAACAGAATCGTAACAAAGATTATTTGAACCCGACCCATTTGTATAACCATTTATAAAATAAATCTTTTTTTCTGCTGATACACATGCTATTCCAGCTTTAGCGTAAGTTGTAAGTGCTTCTATAAATACATTTTTAGGAGTATACCAAGGCGGAACAATCATATTACCTTGCTCTATTTTGCCAACATTTTCAGCTAAAGTTTTAAAAGGCGCACTCCCCATAGTTGATACTCCCTTTTTGTTTAAATTTGAAACGAAAGTACTTCTAATTGTATTTAATGTATTTTTAGTTGTCTCTAACTTGTCACTCCCTGTAAATGGTGAACCCAAGACACTAGCTATGTTATTTTTGCCTATTTGCAAATCATTTTTGGTAATTTCTAATGTGTCTATCATTTCTCTTAGCTTTGCATTTTCTTCTAATTTTGTTGCCATCTTTCACGCTCCTTTTTAAATCATGTCTATTAAGTTATTTACTATAGTAATCCCTTTGCTTCTTTGTCCATTTACTTCTATCTCCAAATTACCTTGCTGCTCTGCTAAAGAGTTATAATGTTTTGCTAATTGGTTTAATGCTATTTCAACATTTTTGTTTCCTTGCTCGTCAGCTTCGAATAAATTTTCTTTATCTTCTACAGTAGCTCTCTGTGCTGTTATTTCAATGCTTGCTAAATCTTCTTTTACTTTGTTTATCTCGTTTAGTAAATTTCCAGCTGCATCCCCATCTAAAATATCTTTTATACTCTCAAACCAAATATTAAAATCTGTTGTAAAATTTGTTGTTGTAGCGTTATACCATTCGTCTTGCTTGTTTTCTTGATTTTCTCGCCAAATATTGAAATTATTTATTTCTTCATCTTTCCAAGTATTCAGCTGTGCAAGTAATGTTGTTGTGTCTATTTCTTCTATTGTACCTTTTACAATTCCACACAAATTTTTATTAAGTCTTAAATCTGTTATAGAACTCTGTGTAATACTTATAGCACCAGCTTTAATGTAAATATCAGCTAAACCAAGCTCGTGTGCGTCCGCGTCACGTTGTAATTCTACTGCAACAGGTGAACTATTAAAAGTACCTTTTTTAATAGCTAATTTGATATTTCTATTTAAAGTATCAAATCTTAAAACTACTCTGTCTATCCTATTTAAAATTCCATCTGCTGGGTCTATATTAATTACTAAATCGTCTGTGTTTATATAGATAGCTCCATTAATCCAACCTTTCCCTTTTTTTACTGTTATAGTCATATTATTATTGTCTGCAACTTGTAAATTCGTACTTGGATTAGGAAATACGCCATTACCTATAAAACTTGCGAAGTATTCTCTAAAGTCCTCAGCTTTATATCTCCTATCGCCATTTATACTATTAAATACAAAACTTTTTTCCATCATTTCACCATCCTTTTTATCTTCGAAAATAAGGTTGGTATACTGCTCCCAAACGTAATTTTTAATTTCATACCACTTTTACTATAGCTTTCTTGCACTTCTACAATCCTAGTATCCATTGTTACTTTCAATTTTCTATCTTGTATTGTAACAATGTCTCCTAAGTTATAATCTTTTTCATATATAAAAGTATTTTTAGGGTCTACCTCCAATTCAAAACTTTTTAACTCTTCATATTCTTTTAATTTAATCTCACTTTCTTTTTGTAGTATGCTTATAGTATTTTCGCTTACATCTGCAAAGACTTCGTTTCTTTCAAAGCCTTCTACCTCTCCTGTTGCAATTACTAGCTTTGTTGCATCTTCTCTGCCACCTGCATAAACAACATTTTTAGAATTAATTATACTTTCTGTAAAGTGTCTAGCTCTTATGTTGTCAAAATCACTTCTAAAAATAATCGGTGGATTTATTCTCTGATTAATAGTCAAATCTTTACCATTAATCACATCAAAAATAAATTTCTTTTGTTTGGCATCTAATGTTATCTCCCAACCAAGCCCGCAAAACTCAGATATTTCTTGAATTTTATCGCTTAAATTTTCGTAAGAACTTCGCCATACATCAGCACTTCCAAGATTTTTATTTTCTGAAATAATAAGATTATCAATTATTCGTTTTGAATTTGAAGGGGCTACACAGTTATTATTAACAAAAGCTTTTATAATTTCTTCCTGTGTCCCTTCGTGACTTTCAAAAGCTTCCCCAGTTTTTGGTACAATGAGCCTTCTATTTAATAAGCCTTTCAAATCTACACCTTTGACAGATAAAATATCGCTTTTTTCTCCTGTCTCTGTATACATAAACTCTCGATGAAGTATCAAACAAACTTTATTATAATTTTTACCAAGTAGAATTATATTATTTTTAACTAGTTTATCTACATGACTTTTATTAGCATTTATTTTTAAGCTAAACTCTCCTACTCTATGAAACCTTTTGACAATCTGTAATTCCTCGTAATTATCTATTTCAGCGATTAAGTTTATATTTTTATCTAGTATTCTTATGCTCTGCTGCATATTACACCCCCAAATACAATGGATTATAATATATAGACATTTCTAAATTATCAATTCCGACATCTGCATCATATCTAAATAAATTATCTCCAACTTCAAGTTGTAAAAATTCGCTATCTAAGTCAATCCAATTAAATACATTTATTCTTTCATAGTTTGATTTTACTAACTCGATTCTTTTATTTGCAAATTCTGTTGTTATTTCTAATAAGTCGCCAGCTTCCAAAGTTCTATTTATCTTAATATATTCTCTTGTATTTACATTAAATAAGCTAGGATTATCAACTGTTGCAAGTGCTTTAAATTGTATTTTCATTCCACATTCAATGTCACCACTATTCACTACATTACAAATTAAATTACTTACTCTGTGTCCCATTTCTATTCCTTCGCTGCCTATTTCTAAAGCAAATTCGAAGTCCCCAACCCACAGGGCAACCTCTTCTTTTAAAATAAACTCATCCATCCAAAACGGGCTTGGAGTTAAGAGCTGTATAAGAAACTTTTGCATTAACCCAATTTGTGTTTGAAATGTTATATCTTGCACAACTCCTTTAACACGTCTAGTTAACGCGTTATTTGTATATATAAACTCCATTTCTCCAAGTTTAGGATTAAACAAAGACGTTAAATATGCACGTTTTAAGTCTAAATCTTCTCTGCTCTTTGCATAAATAGCTGCTGAAATTGGAAGTAATCTCTCTTTTATGCTTATATCATCTATGCTTACACCGTCACCTAAATTATTTGAAGTTGAAATATTAGCACTTGTATTTGCTCCACTTTCTATTTTTTCTAACAAAAAAGGGCGTGAGTTTCCTAGTGCAACCTCTTGCCCTTTCGAATTTCTACATATTAATTTCTGCAAGTTTCACACTCCTTTTTTATAAGCTAAATGCTAGACTTCTTATCGTTCTTTCAATTTCTCTTGCGGTATTTGAGTCTGTGCTATTAACACTTACATTGTAATTTGATGTTCTTGAATTATTATTATAAGTTGCTTCTCTTCTTCCCGAATTTGAATTAGCTGCTGAATTTCCTTTTTTAATATCACTATTTAAACTTAATGCTTCATTTCTAGCGTTGTTTATTTCTCTTGTAATACTATCAATTAGGTTTTTAATTTCAGCTATAGCAGGTTTAAATCCTTCAAGTAATTTTTCACCTAGTGTTTGACCTGCGTTTTTATATGCATCTGAATAACTATTTAATAAAGCAACTATTTCTTTTTGGTTTTTATCCATTATTAATTTTTCTGCTTCTGCTTGAAGTTTTGACTCTTTTATTCTTTCATCATAGAATTTTTTAGCATCTTCGAGTCTTTTATTATAATATTCCTTTTCACTTTCGTAAATTTGATTTATATTTTCTATTTCATCTTTTTTCTTTTCTTCTAACTCTTCTTTTCTCTTTTTTAAAGCTTCTTTTTTATCTTCTATTTCTTGTTGCTCTATTCTTTTCTTTCTTTCAGCTAAAACCTTCTCTAGTTCTTTTTGTAATTGCTCTTTGTTAGTGTCATCATGTTCAAACTTTATAGCTGTTTTTATTTCTTCTATTTTACTTAGTTCTTCTCTGTCCTCTTCTTGTCTATCTTTTTCCTTCTCAGCTTTTTCAAAAGCTTCTAACTCGTTGTCAATCGCTTTAATTTTTGCATCATAGACACTATTAATTCTATCTATACTTTCTTCTTTCCATCTATCTAGTGCGTCTAACTCTTTTTTTATACTCGCCTGTTGAGCTTCATATTCTTGTTTATATTTTTCTTTTAGTGCATCAACTATTGCTTTTGTTAAATCATCAACTTTTTTTACAAATTCTTGTCTGTCTTGTAATTCTTTATTTAGCTGCTCTTTAGCTGAATTTGCTATCTCTTTTAGTTGTTCAACTTCTTTTTCTTTTTGTTCTTTTCTTAGTTCTATAGCTTCTTTTATTTTTTCTTTTTTAGCTGAATATTCTTCTTGCAATGCATCTTTAGCACTACCTTTAACTTTTTTAAGTGCTGCTTTTTCTTGTTTAGATAATTCATCTATTTGTTTATTAAATAGTTTTATATCTGCTTCACATGCTTTTGTAGCTTTCTTTGTTTCTTCTTCTATAATCTTTGTTATCTTTTCTGTTGCTTTTTTTACTGAGTCGCTATTATTAGCAATACCTTGTGCTAAACCTTCGTCAACAAATTTACCAATTTCAGCCATAACTCTTGAAGGCGAATGTATTCCAAGTGCATTTCTAACCGCATCGGCAGCCTTTTGTCCTAGTTTCTTAGCTTCATCGACTACTTTATAAGCAAAACCGGACATACCTTTTACCAAACCATTTACTAAATCTTGACCTGCTGTTAAGAGTTTACTTGGGAACTCTTTTATTTTATTTACAACATCAGTTCCGACTTTTTGGGATGCGTTAACAGCATCTTGTTTTTTCGAGTCTATTCCTTCTCTTAGTCTTGTAAACATGTCGATAGCTGCTTGTTTTAGCTTAGCTGGAAGTGTTTTAAAAAATGTAATGACATTATTCCAAGTCGTTACAATATTATTTTTAATTTCTCCTAGCTTGGTTGTTACAGCTGTTTTCATACTTTCCCATGCGTTTGTAAGAGTTGACTTTATATTTTCCCAAGTGTTAGAGCAAATTGTTTTTAGACCTTCCCAAGCGGTCGAACATGTCGACTTTATATTCTCCCATATACTACTTAAAGTTTGCGTTATAGACTCCCACATAGTTGTCGCAGTACTTTTGATACTTTCCCAAGCGGTGGTAAGCACTTCGCCTAATGCGCTTAAAGCATTTGTAAACACTTCTTTTATAGATTCCCAAGTATCCGAAAGTCCTTGTTTTATATTTTCCCAAATCTGTAAAGCATCAGTTTTTAACTTTTCAAAATTTCCTGTTACAATGTCTAGGATTAATAAAACAGCTCCAAGCACTACATTTTTTATAACTTCCCAAACATTGTTAAAAAGCTCTTTTATACCATCAAAAATAAGTTTTAATTTTTCAATAAAAGGTGCGAATTTCTCTTCTAATTGTTGTTTTATAGCATCCCAGGCATTACTAAAAATAAGTTTTATACTTTCCCAAGTTGTTTGAAAAAATAATTTTATAGACTCCCATTTCTCACTAATGCTTTGTTTTATTTCTTCTATTTTTAAACTTATAGACTCTTTTATTTCTGTCCACTTAGTTGTTACAGTAAGTTTTATATTATCCCATAAAAGTGCTGTATTTTCTTTTAAATTAGTCCATCCGGTAGAAATTTTTTCTTTCAAGCCTTCTATCCAGTTACCCGCTATATCATCCCATTCCTGCATCTTGTCTTTTACTGTATCATTTAAAACTTGCCACTTCGACTTAATTTCTCCTGTCGTCCAATCCACTTTATTAGCTTGCTCTTCTGCTTGTTTCTGAGCTTCCGCAACAACTCCTTGGTGCATTTCTTTTGCTTTATTTATTGATTCATCTTTTTGTCTTGTTGCCTCTTCTACGACTTTATCTGCGAGTTTTTCGTTTTCTGCTCCACCCTCTGCTCTAAGCTGTGCCGCTATTTTTAATCTCTCGTTATATTCTTCGTTAGCTGCTTTTATACTTTCATCTTTTTTCTTTATTGAGTTTTTAACTACTTCTGCCGCTTCTTTAGCTGATAAATCAACATGATTTGCTTTCATTCTTTCCATTATTGCTGCTTGCTCTGCTTCACTTTTACTCATTGTGTCAACAGCAGTATTTAACATATCTGTTTTTATTTGATTTATCTCTGTCGATTCTTCTTTTGTTAATTCTCTATGTTCTTGACTAGCTTTAGTCATTATTTGATTTACTTTTTCATTGCTCTTTTTTATCTTTTCTTCTTTGCTTGAATATGCTTCTTCTGTATTTTTTATTAACTCTTCTTTTTCTTTGTCACTTAAATTTTTAGAAGTTGCAAACATTTCTTGCAAAGACTGAATACCTTGTTCTTTGCTTTCTTGTAGTTTAGCTACAATTTGATTTGACATTTCTGTAAAGTTAGATACTATTGTTTGTTTCATTTTCTCTGAAACAGTTTCGCCACTCCACATCAGCTGGTTTAAAGATACTGTTGTTTTTTCCTCTAAATCCATAAAAGCTCCTACGGCTTCTTTTGTATTATCTGATATACTTTTGCCAAATCGGTTGATTGGCTCTATAGCGTCTTTTGACATGTCTTTAGCAACTGTTGCAACAGAAATGCCTAGCGCAGCAATTCCAGCTACAGCTATAGCCACGGGGCTTGATAATGCACCTAATATTGTAGCTAAAGCACCAACAGCTGGAGTTGCTGCGGCTGCTCCTGTCGTTACGACTGCCATTGCTGCTGAAAAAGTTCCAAAAGCTCCTATAACCCCACCAATCATACTAACAATTTTTCCTCCGATTAGAAGAACAGGTCCGAGTGCAGCTGCTAATCCTGCTATTTTAACTATAGTTTCTACCGTGCTAGGTTTCATTTCGTTTAATTTATTTGTAAGATTTTGAAACCAGCTGACCGCTTGCGCTATAGAAGGTTTTAGAGCGTCATATATCTTAAGTCCTAATTCTTCAATAGCTGACATTAAAGCAGTTATAGAACCCTTATTATTGTTTTGCATAGTCTTAGCCATTTTATCTAATGCACCTGTACTATTGTCAACTTTTTTTTCGAGTTCTGAATACTCTTCTCCAACTCCGGATAGTAAAGCTTGTAAAGTAGATATTTGTGTTTTTCCACCTATCATGGAAAGATACATTGTTCGTTGTTCTTCTGTCATGTCTTTTGTTTTTTCTTTAAGTTCCATCAAAACATTAGCCATGCCTTTAAACTTTCCGTTAGAGTCAAAAGCACTTAGCCCTAGTTTCTCCATTGCTACACCAGCTTGACCTGCTCCACTCGTTAGATTTATCATAATCGAATTTAAAGAATTTCCTGCTTCGCTGCCTTTTAGTCCTCTATTTGCGAGTATTCCAAGCAGTGCATTTGCTTCTGAAAGAGGTACATTTAAGTTTTTAAAAGTACCACCACTTACTATCATAGCTTCCATAAGCGCGTCAATATTAGTGTTTGAACTTGCAGCAGTTTTTGCGACTTGGTCTAAGTATGTTGGTAACTCTTTTACACTAAGTCCAAGACTTGACATAGAGTCAGTTACTAAATCTGAGGTTCTTGCAAGGTCTAAATTTCCAGCTTCCGATAATCGTAAAACAGGCATCAAAGCCTCCATTGATGTTTTTGCATCCCATCCAGCTACATTTTGTTATCGTAGAGACTCTTTATTCTCTACTTCTATATATTTCTATATAGTTCGGACTATCTCTTTACCCTCAACTTTACTTGTTAGGGTAGAACGCGCTCGTGGATATTTCAACATATAAAAACCCTTTCAAAAGAGCTTTAAACTTAGTTTACTTTATCTAGTCTCTACACCTTTAAAGAAGTTTCCTTCTAAACTTGGCACGGTATTGACATGTTTATTTAACAGATTTTAAATATGTGTATATCTTATTTTTTCGTTCTTCAGAGTAAAATTTTTTATTAGGATACCATTCCTCAAATGTTTTATCACATTTACTAGAGTTACAACTTCCACATGCTGGTATAATATTATCTCTTGTATAATTTCCACCTTTAGATATTGGTATGAAATGTTCTTGCGTAACTTTTTTTATTTCTTTCCCGCAATATGCACACTCAACTACTCCATGTTCATTATTAAAATATTTTTTACATTCTTCCCATTCGTTTTTTGTGTATGTATTTAATAATAACCTTTTTCTTGCTTCTCTAATATGATAACTTCTTATTTTTAGATTTTTAGATTTCTCTTTATTACTTTTATTCCATTCTTTCACTCTATTTTTTATATCAACACTATTTTTTATATAATATTTTTTGTTATATTGAGATATTCTATCTTTGCGCATGTTATTATATTGTCTTTTTCTAAGAATAATTTTTTCTCTATTTTTTAAATGATATTCTTTTTGTATCTTTAGTTGACAAGCTTTACAGTAGCCATAGAATCCTCCATTTCCTCTTTTATAAAATTCATTTATATTTTTTCTTATTCTGCAAATTGTACAAACTCTATATCCTTTTTCTATTTCTTTATTGGTTCTTTCGATATTTTTTAATTTACTTTTTTCGTACCAGTCTCTTTTACTCTGCATGACTTTATCTTTATTTTTTTCTTTATACTTTTCACCTTGTATTCTTGCACAATCTTTGCAGTATTTTTTTAAGCCATCTTTTGTATTTTTACTCTTAGAAAATAAACTCTCTTCCTTTTTTTCTTTGCATGAACAACATATTTTTAATGTCATATAAATCACTCCAATATTTGTATAATATCTTTGTTTTAATTATACCAATTTTGCAATATCACATATCGTTAAATAAATTTAGTTTTCACCGTTTTCACGTTCTATTTTATGCTATAAGTTTCCTTATAACCGCTCTAACTTTTAAAGCCATATATCCCAATGCATCAGCGGCGTCTTTAGCTGTTTTTGATGTAGCCGACCCTGCATCTCTAGCTGCCTTTTCAAGTTGAACCATTTCATCAGCTGATGCACCACTTAGTCCTTGTACATTTGACATAGATGCTTCAAAATCCATTCCAAGTTTACTAGCTGCTGCTCCAACTGCTAAAATAGGCGCAGTAATTCCCATAGTCATTTTTTTTCCTACATCTTGCATTTGTTTCCCGACCGAACTAAACTTGTTGCCTATTTCAGTCATTTTAGTCGCTAATTGATTCCATTTATTTTCCTGCTGATTTATTCTTTCTGTTGTATCATCTAGCTCTGAACGCATTTCAGAAAGTCTCGACTCTGCATTATTAACTCTGATAGACCAGTTATCAACCGCTGCCGAATTAGACCTTATTTTTTCTTCGTTCTTAGCATATTCTTGCTCTAGCCCATCAAGTTCAGATTTTAATCTTTTTGTTTCCTCTGCATTTTCTCCTAATGTCGCTTTGCTCTGTTCATAAGCACTTTTCGCTTGATTAACTTTTTCTTTAAGTTCCACTTGTTTTTGTGCTGTGTTGCTTAAAGTTGTTTTACTTTCATTTAGTTTATTTTTATATGCTTCAACGACTTTAGATTGTTGTTGTATAGTACTAGATAACATTTGTTGTTTAGATTTTAAACCATCAAGACTAGTTCCGAAATTTTTTACACCAGCGCCGGAATTTTTAAACTCACTTCTCATTAACTTCATTTGTCTATTCAAGTTATTAATTCCTTGCTGAAACGAACTATTTTCCATAGCAACCCGAACGACTAATTCGCCTACATCTTCCGCCAT
>NZ_CP196999.1:0-119379 GCF_056716095.1 Clostridioides sp. LIBA-6622 | reverse complement strand
CTTCTTCCCTCCTATCGAAATTTATATATTTATTATATCATATAGACCTGGCAAAAAATAGTCATTTTAGCTGACTTCTAACTGACTTTTTTAATTATTTTATTTATATAATTATTGAAATTACTTAATTATAAAGAAATAAGACATAGAATGCATCATTCTATGTCTTATACTATTAGTTTGATACTTTTTTTAAATATCAATTGTAAGGGTCTCATTTTTTGAATATGTTAAATTATAAGCACTAATTTTTACAATAGCTTAAAAACGAATATAGAAGCTCAATATTATCAGATTTAAAATATTATATTGATTATTTTAATTTAATAAATATAAATCATTCCATTAATTTATATTTATATATTATTTTTTTTATATGTTTCTTGCTTTAACTTTTTGTGTTATACTACTAGTATAGAATACATTTCTTAAATTATCACTCTTAAATCTATGGCTAGTCCTTTTATATAAATCATATTATCACTATAATATCATTCATAAAATCCTTTTGAATTTTAGTTAGAATTTCAAGAATATTCTAACTTTAGTTAAATATATATTGAGGGGGAAAACAAATGAAAAAAACTAAATCAAAGGTATTAAGTTTAACACTAGCAACTACTTTTCTTGTATCAACAACAGTAAATTCATATGCTGTATCTGCAAAATCTTCAGATATGGATATGAACACTGTTGCAGATGTACTTACTGCATCAGAGGAATACAGTAATGCATTAAAAGATATTGGTATCTCAGTTGGTGAATTAAAAGATTTGACACCTAAAGGAAGTAATTTCATACAAAAATGTAATTCATATTTAGAAAAAAATATGGATGTCCCTAAGACTTATAGTGAAGAGCCCATTAAACATACGACTAATGCAAGTCAATTATCATACGCAATGTCAGCAGCTAGAAAAAATCAAGAAGTAGGAGCACCAAAGTATAATGATGAGGTAGTATATATGTATTTATCTCACTTTGTAGATTTTGAAGGAAGCAATTATGAAGAAGGTTTATGTACATATATAACTAAATATGACAGAGAAGCTTATGACAGATATTTAAGTAGAGGTTCTGCTTTTAGAAGTGCTAATTCTATGCGTTCTGTTATAACAAATTTAATCGCATTAAAAGGTGACTTGCCTTCATTATATACAACACTTGCTAAAGAAAAAGCTTCTGTAGTTAAAACAATGACTGATATAATATCATTTGGTATAGATGTGAAATCTGTAAAATCTATGGTTGAAAATGACATGTTTGTATTTTTCAAAGATGCCTATTCTAAACATGATACACCTGAATCTATAATTGAAGATGTACAAGGTAGTATGAAAATAAAATATAAAGACTACAATGAACAAATAGGATATATGGTGCTTGGATTAGTGTTCTCAGCACTAACATTTACTCCTCCAGTTATGGCAATGTTAGCAGAAGTAAACTTATATAGCATGGTTATTAAAGACATATTTGATAAGGCTAATTATGCTGCACTACAATACTCTAGAAGTGCAAGAAAAGCAGAAAGATTTAACTTATGGATGGAAGAGAATGGAATGTATATGGAGAAAAAAGCATAAATACTTATGTATTGTAAAAACTGTAATTTAGAATTTGATGATACTACAACTATATGTCCTAAATGTAAATCCATCTTAAAACCTAATGAAAATATATCTCAAAGAAATTTAAAAAGTAAAATTAATGAATTTAAATTAAATAAAAAAATTAGACAAGGAAACATATTGTCAACCATAGCTATTTTAACAATAGCAATTCATGTATTTATAGATATTTTTATGCAAATAAAAATTGAAAATTATTATGATACTTCAAACCGTTATTGCCCTTTTGCAATATCAAGTTTGGTACTAGTACTTTCATTAAAAAGAGGAGAAAAAAGACATAGCTTTAAAAAGAACTTACTATTTATAGTTATTATGATATTAATATCTATCTTTGGAACTATTTATTTTTCAGCACCTCTTGTAAATAGAATATTCAATGGAGATTATTTATTTAAAGAATATTGGACTGTTTATGGGGTTGGAAATTTTATAATAATTTTAGAATGTATATTAATTATTTTTGATGATAGTTATTATTTATCATATATTAATAAAAAAGAAAATCCCAACAAATAATAAAATAAGACTTTATTCTAATTAGAGTGAAGTCTTATTTTATTTCAATATATAAATGTATTATTTTCTAGTGTATTTGCATTTTGGAAATTCACTACAGCCCCAAAATTCACCATACTGTCCTTTCCTTTTTGTCAGGTTCCCTTTTTGACATCTTGGACATTTATCTTCCTCAGTAATATTTTTTAAATTTCTAACATGCTCTCCAGTATTTTGATTAATAGCTTTCATACAATCAAAAATTTTATCTCTGATTATTTTTATTTCCTCTCTATTAATAATCATATCTTTATATTTACTTATTGTACTTAATATTTCACTTTCATTTATGACTATAACATTATTGCCATTTATAGTTACATTTTTTAAAGTAGCTTTGTCTGAAAAAACAATTATTGAATATATATTATATTCATCTCCTATTATGTCTTCTATTGCTTTGATATGAGCATAGTTTTGTCTTACTGGATTATAGAATGTATTTTTAGACTTTCCTACAATTTGAGTCCATACTTTATCTTTATCATTTCCACAAATATAGCCACTAAAATTTTTACATTCTATAACAAATATTCCATATACAGAAATTGCAATACTATCAATTTGTGTGGTTTTATTTGAGCCTGGTATAATAATATCTTTAATTATTATGTAATCCTTGTCTAATTTGCTAAGTATAAAATCTAATCTAAGTTCTCCAAATTCACCCTTTACTTGTATCTTAGTATCCTTCACAATATTACTAACTTCCTTTACAGTTTGACTAATTTCTTCTGACATAAATACTTTTTCAAATATTTCCTTAAACATCCTCACCATCTACCTTTCGACATATACTTTAATTATAGCAGCTATATATGCCTTAAGTGATAGTGTTAAACTAATTTATATTGTTTAAAAAGTTACTTAAGCAAATATATAGAAAAAATCAACTACTCTAATAAGCAGTTGATTAATTGGTTTATTCAGTATATGTATATTCTGATATTTCACCTGTATAAATATTTACTAAATATGGTTTATAACCACCTGCATTATGTTCTATACCATTCATATCTACATATGTGTTAAATGGACGTACATATATATACATATCATCTTCCATGTATTGAGCTTCTACATGGTTTGGTAAAAATCCATGCTCTTTCATAAATAAGTCTCTAACTAAATCATCAGCATTTTTGAATGAAATCACTTTTTCCATATGTAAATCTTCATATAAAAGTTTATAATCTGATATGTCATTTTTATTTATACATAAACGGTCAGAATGCTCTTGCCCAGCAGACACATAACTAAAAACATAATAATAATTACTTCCATTTTTATAATTATCATCAACTAAGTATACTCCATCATATGGTATATTGTTTATATCTCCTACTTCATAACAATTATACCAATCTTTAGCTAATTCTTTAGCTTCTTCAAGTCTAGTTTTTTTAATTACTCCAGTATTAGAGTCTCCTATTCCATTAGTGACATTCAAACATTCTTCTAGTAACTCCTCTGTTATGTCTCCAACTGTTGTAATTTTAGTGGCATTTTTTAATATTGATTTATTACTATTATTATCAACTAAAACAACTGGACTCTTTAAAGAAGATGCTAGAAGTGCATTAGTTAAGTTCCTAGAACCAGCTATGTAAAACTCTTTTATACCATTATAAAATTGATTTATTATTTTTTTATTTGTATAAAATCTGTCAGAACCTCCCAATCTTGTTGAGTTTGTATTTTTAACTAATGTATCATCCATTGTAGCTGTACCTCCAATTGCATATGATTTTACTTCATTAGTTGAAAATGGTATACTTTTTCCATCTGTTAATATTATTGCTGCCTTATCTCTTGCGGCTACAGAAGCTATACTTATTGCGTCTGGCTCTCCTTTATATGCATTTGTTAGCATTATAGTATTAACTTTTTGTTTAGAGTTTATTTCTTTTGCAACATTGTAACTAGTTTTTATTCTATCATCTCCATCAATTCTTTTTACATTAAATCCTTTTGACGTTAATGTATTCTCTACAGATTTACTTATTGATTTTATCCCACCTATCAAATAAACTGTTTTTACTTTACTTAATCTCTTCATTGTCTCATTTGGTATGCTATTATTTTCAGATAAAAGCATTGGTGCATTTAATGTTCCTGATAATCCACTAGCACTTAACCCATCTGCTATGGAATCACTTAAATTAACTAGTATCGCAGTATCATAACTTTGCTTATCTGCTATAAGTCCTGCTGTTTCGTATATTGTAGATACTTCAATCTCATCTACTGAATTAAGTGCATAAGATTGTTTTGGAAAACTAACTATTAACATTGTTATAACTAATCCTAGTGATAATAATTTTTTTGGTAACTTCATTGTATATCCCCCTCATTCATTTAAAATAACCTTTACTTAAATAGTAGTACATAAATACAAAAAAGTCACCTAAATTAATAGATGACTTAATCATTTTATGCTACTTTTTCAATATATTTTTCATTAACAACATAAGTTTTAAACTTATGTACTACCATAATATCCTGCATGTTTTCTAGTGTCATTATAACTCTAACACATTTATTCCTAATTTCTTTTGGTAATTCTAAGTCATTTATTAAATTTACATAATCATCATATTTGTACATTTAATATTCCTCCCAAAGTCAGTCTAGCATATATTATAGTACTCTAACTTCACTTTTTCAATAGAAAATCTTAATCCTGTATAGATATTTTCTAAATGATATAAAGTATGACACTTGTCATCATAGTAATAATTATATTTTTCCAATATTATATATTTATTCATATTTCTTTATACCAGTACTTCCAAATCCATCATTTCCTCTTTCAGAAATGTTCAATTCATCTACAACTTTTAAAATAGCTCTTGGTACTTGTTGAAATACACCTTGAGCTAATTTAGTATGTTTAGGAATTAAAATATCAAATTGTTCTTCATTATATGCAATTATTTTAATTTCACCTCTATAGCCTGAATCCACTGTACCAAATCTTATGGTTGGATATACTCTATTATTTTCTCCTTCATTGAAAATAATAATATCTTTTTTTATTTTATTTCCAGTACAAGATACTTTCTCATCTTTTATATATTCTATACCATTTAAACTTATGCCACTTCTTGGTCTAACTTGCATTTCATATCCATATGGAATTTCTAGTGCTATACCTGTAGAAATTGCTACTGCTGATTTAGCATGAACTATGGTATCTTCTATCGTATATAAATCAATACCACTATCACCATTTTTTGCATAAGATGGGACTATTGAATTTTGACTTAATTTTTTTATTTTGATATTTATACTCATCAATTACTTCTCCTTTTATTTAAAATTTATTTTATTTAAATAAGCTATTCCAAGAGCTATAGCATCATATATATCGCTTGTCTTTACCTTACAATTCCTATCAATGTATTCTCCAACATCAATTATATTTTTTCTTATATATGTAGCCACTTCTTCTTTTTTAGCCTTACCATTATTCATAAGATATTTTCTAATAGAAACTGGATACATATATTCAATCTCTATATTATTTAATTTAACAGTTCTCATTATTGCTCCTAAGAGTTTTCTTAAACTAAGAATTGTTTTAGAATTTCTGGAAGTGAATTGGTCTTCAACTAAGACTATTTGAATATTATAAGTTATAATTAACTCTTGAATAGTATTACAGATATAGCACATTCGATCATCTTCAGACTTGAATTTATCCTTTTTGGTTGTTATTTTTCCATATTCTAATACTTTTTTATTTCTATTTATAACTGCCCATCCAGTTGAGGACATGGATACATCTAAGGCTAAAACCATTCGATTCCCTCTTTCATATGTATTTTAACTTGCTCTACTGCATTAATTAGGTTAGTATTGTTTGGTATTGCAATATAATTTTCATTATTTAGAAAGTCTTTAAATTTAAATTTATCATCTTTTAATCTTCTCTCAATTTCCTTAAAATTATCACCTCTACTAATAAGCCTTTTTCTTAATACAATTTCATCTGTATTTATAAAAAATGGTACTAACTTAGTTTTTGTTCCCATAAAATATTTTTCTAGTGACTTATATCCACTTGCATCTACTATAGTCAAAGCATATTTTTTATTCTTTAATTCAGACTTATGTATACCATATAACCAAGTGCTGCCATCATGAACTATATATTTTCTCATTTCAATAAAGTTATTTTTTTCTTCCTTAAAGAAATTATTATCTACAAAATGATATGCTTTATTGGTGATTTCTAAGTAATTACGAGGAGGTCTTGTTGTATGTGATATTAGAATTGGAATATTGAATTGCTTTGAGATTTCACTTACTATACTGTCTTTGCCTGAACCTGAATATCCTAAAAATACAAATATATTTTTTAAGTTTTTCATATTTATAGTTCTACCTTACATTCAAATACATTAGGATTATCAATAATCACTTGATGTAGTCCTTTACTTAATATATCTACTAAATATTCCTCATCTTCACTCTCTATACATCTATCTCTAAATATACAATGAAATAATTCATGTAGAAATGTTGCTTCTTTTACTCTTTCTGATTGCAAATTGGTAGATAACTTAATTGTTTCACTTCCATAATCAGCTAACCCATAACATAACTGATTATTTACTAGAATAGGTTCTTCTGTTTCTTCTATTTTATAAAATAAACCTCCTACTTTTACTTCTTTTGGTATATTCATTGAGTACTCTCCAATCTTATTAAAATTCATATTTTATTGTGATTTAGATTTTCTAAAACCTTTATTTACATTATATTTGCAACCTTTTCCATAATGAGAACATAGGGTTTTACAAAAAAACTGATTACTTTTGTCATCGTTTTTGCACCAAACACTCTCATCGTTGAAATCTAGCTGTTTTATCTGTTTAACTGTATCAGTAACAAAGGCAATTAATTGTTGTTCTAATGCTTTAGTATATTTAATTTTCACTATAGCTCTTTCGTAATTTCTTATATTATCAATCTTATTTCTTTCAATTAATACTCCTTTTTCATTTTTAATGTACTTGCACATATCAAAAGCTACATATTCAATCATTTTATCTGGATATTTTTCTTTAAGATACATTGCGTATAAGATAAGCTGCATTGATTTTTTAGATAAGTCTTTTTTAGAAAATTTACTACTCGATTTGTAATCTATAACATAAACTTTATTACCTATTATATAATATAAGTCTATGTATCCCCTCATTGTAATTCCATTAATATAATACTCAAAGTATTCTTCTATACAGTATTTATCACACTCAATTGGTACAAAATATTCTAGATTCTAAATAATTAATTCTTGAATTTGGTGTAGGAAAGTTGTAATCCATTAGATTTGCATATTCTATAACTTCATTATATTTTTGAATAGCTTCTTGATTTGTCATTTTTCTTTGTTGTAATTCTTCTAGTAATCTATGTAATTCGTTACCATAATAACCATAGCAATTTTCTTCTCGATCTAAATTTTTAATATATGTAAGATAATATTGAAATGGACATGTATAGAATGTATTTAATTTACTAAAACTATATAATTCTCTAGACATCTATTTTACCTTTCTAGTTTCCTTTTCTATCTGACTTTTAATTTCTTTATATAATTCCTCAGATATGCTAGCATTTATATCTATACTTTCTTCTTTTATAGCTTCTTTGAACTTATTTATAAATTTATTAGTTATATCAAATCCTGCCAACATCATAGAAAAGAAAATCCCCACAGAAATTATTATTTTCATTACATTTTCAAATATACAATATGAATTTAAGTAATATTCAACATTGACATTTTTTGCAAAATATACATTACAAATAAAATTAAGAATTAAAAAAAGAGTTAATAAATACAATGCCCTATACTTATTATTAATCATACTATTCATTTTTATCACTTATCCTTCCAATTGACTTTAACTCCCAAGAATATATCATTATTTCAGATGCTTTATATCTCTTACTTGTATCTAATTTAATGAATAGTTCTTCTACATCCTTAATTTTTCCTGTACAACATTTCATTTTTTCATCTTCATCCAACTTATACTCTATTTCTACTAAATCACCTGTATATAATATCTCACCATTTTTTAATAATATTTCTTGCCTAACTTCTTGTATCATATAATCATCTCCTATTAATATAATTTGCTATTTTCATTTACTAATAAAGTTATCTATATCAATCCTACTCTTTAATAATTTTTCAAATATATATTTTCCCAAATCACTAGGACTATCTTTATAATCCAATAGATTATCTTCATCCCAAATTACACTTATTTTCATCACATCCCTAATATCTTGAACCAACTTATATATCTTAGCTCTCCATGCAATATATTCTTCATCTCCTTTAATTTTAAATTGCCTATCAAAAGCTATGATTAATTCTTCAATACCTAAATCTATTAACATCTTTTTTTGCTCTCTACTAAAATTACTTCCACATATAGCTACAGAAGGATTATTTTTATAAATAGTGGCCATTTGCAAGACTGATTTTTCACCTTCAAATACTATTACTTTTTTAGCTTGTTTAATAGCTTGTTTGTTTATATTTATCCCATATAAGTTAAGACTAAGTCTGTGATTATAGCACTTGTTGTCATACCATAATGGAATATATTTACCAAAATTTTTAGCTTGATCTTCATCTAAGTTTCTAACTCTAATACCAATTGGTCTATCTTTGTCATGCCAACAGAAGTGAGGAATTATTATTTGATTTTCATATGGATTATAATGTATTTGATATGTTTTAAGAACTTCAAAAGATATGTTTTCAAGTTCCCATTCTTTAATTGGAGCTTGTTGAAAAGTTTTATATACATATGGCTTTTTAGGAGTAGGAAGTAATTCTATTTGTATATCCTTAATATCATCTATTTTATTTACTTTTTTCTTTACTCTAAATCCTTTTCTTAACATTGGTTGATTTGAAATGTCAAAGAAATCTTTTATTTCATTAATAGCGTCTTTAAATTCATATTTATTTATATGTATCAATAAATCTATTAAGCTACCTATATGGCCACAAGAACTATAGCAATGAAATGTTTTGCTTTCTGTATAATAAAATAATTTATATGAATCACCATTATGGCATAAATGAGTATTAAAGATTAACTGTCTATCATTGCTTTTAGGAGATAAGTCCGAACCTAAATATTCCATAAAACTTATCACCTCTTCATTAGTCAAATCCTTTATTTCCATAGTCATCACCTAGTATGACAATTGTCCTCTATAGACTTTTTCACACCTTCCTATTTCTTCAAATCTACCAGTCTTACCATAAAATCTTAGTAGAATCACATCTCCATCTTGACCTCTTCTTGACTTATTTAAAAATAATAATCTGTATTCTTTTTGTAAATCTTTTATATCAAACTGAATATACTCTCTTTCAGTAGTCTTTTTTAGCTTATTATATTTTAGTCTATATGGCTTTAAAAAGAATTTTTTATTATTTGAATCTAATTCTAAATCATTAACTACTTTTCTCATAAGCATTAATAATCCACACACATTCTTTACCGCTTTAGCTTCTGCTAAATCTGAAGCTGATAAGTAAGAACTTTTATTCTCTTGAGCCGTTACTAATTGCATAGATAGAAGTGTTATTACATTGTATTTATTTCCAAAGTTATCTAGTAATTTAGAGTTTTCTATTAACCTTCCTGTATAATTTGCATCTGATGAATTTTCTGACTTGAATGTATCAACTGCTATTACAGTAAATCCCTCATGTGCTACAAGTTCTTTACTTTTTCTTAATATCTCAGATATCTCAAACTCTTCCATATATATAAATTTTAAACTTTCTTCAAATCCTCTGTCTTTTAAGAACATTTCTATCTTTTCCATAAGCTCTTCTTCAAACTTTGTGAAGTCTCCATTGTCAATTTTATTTCTATCTAAATCATGATAATTAAATATGTTGTATGCTATAAATGACACTAACATACTTTTAAAATATTGAGATTTTTGTTCATTCGCAAATATAACTACTTTTTCACCCTGATATATCATAGCTAATATATAATTAAAGAACAATAATGTAGTTTTCCCTATTCCTGAAAATCCAGATATTATATTTATACCCCCACCTTTACCAAGTCCATTAGTTCTATTTGATAATATTGGTAAACTATATATATACTTAAGTTCTTCATTATCACTTAACCCTATTTCTTTTTCATTATATTCAAAGATGATATTATAAGACGTTCCTGCTTCAGTTTTTTGTTTTAATTTTTCTCTATCATCTTTGGTAAGTAAAAGATTTTCTACCTTCATATTATTTTTTATGGAATTTACACTACATGAAGATATTAGACCCTCATAAAATTCTTCAACTTCTCTACAACTCATAGATTGGAATAATTCAAATGGAATAAATTTTAATTCATTATGATCCATCTCTTTTGTTATATTAAAACCTCTTTTATTTAAAGCGATTAATAGATTGCTTTTAGCCAAATCATCAATATATGCTGATATATTAGTTTCTTTTCCATACTCCATAGCAGATGATAAGCTATTCCAACCACCATACTTTTCATATTCAGATTTGAGTTTATTTGAAGATACAAATTTAGCCACACTCGCTTCATCGAGTTCACTATGAGTTTTAGACATTGTTCTTCCTAATGAGAAAAAGAATTTTACTTTATCTATTATGAAGTCATTTTCACTAATTTTATATTCACTAAAAAGAGTTAATGATTTTAGCATTGTTCCTAAAACTAAAGTTTCTATAATACCTCTATCCTTTGTTATTTTTTCATATGCACTCATTAAGTCACCTCTTTAATTTTTTCAAATAAACTTTTTCTTTTATTAGTAAGTACCTTTTTCGGAGCAATTACTTCATAATATTTTTCACTTTCTTTGTATATCTTTTCATTTTCTCTTTCATCTTTTATTTGCTTATTTCTAATTGTTATATCTCTAATACAACCTTTTAATATAGTAAATACATAGCATAATTTAGGATATTCTTCTTCTATATCTTTTCTGTAGTTAAGCAATTCTATGATTTCATCTTTTTTTTCAAGCATACAGTCATATAATTCTTCTCTTGTATAACCACTTTTTATTATCTCTTGTAACATCTTATTTTTTTGATTACTTATAACTGTATAGCCGATAATATAATCTATACCAAGCTGACATTGTTTCCAGAAATATATGTCCTGCTGCTCTTTTCTATATTCCTGTTCATTACAGTAATATCTATTCTGCTTATTTCCACCAGATGTAATATGTTCTACTTTATAAGCATCTTTTGTATCTAATTTTTTCTTACAAACCTTACACTTACAATTCAAACTTTCCCCTCCTTATGCTATGTATTTATTGCTACCCCATTAAGAGGTAGCATTTTTTTTACTTACACTCTACTTTTCTTAACTGTTGTATTTTCTTCTTCAGATTTGCCTTTTGATTTGTTTGTTAGAGAATTACCATCATCGTCTTCCTCAAATGATAATGCTAGTACTGATTGAACTGCATATCTTCTTAAGTAAGTTTCTAATGCCCCTCTAGCTTGTATATCATTAGTCTTAGCTGGTTTAAATGGTGCAGAATTTGATTCTATGTATTCTCCTGATGAATGTTTAAGTTTAGTTTTTATATAGACTTTATCATTACCTGCATCTTCTGCTGACTGCATTAGTATTAAATCATGTTTTGCTAATAATGGATTTACTACTTTAAGAATTGTATCCAGATTTGCATATTTAGACCTAAAAAATGGATTTGTATTGTCTTTTTGAATTGACTCTATCTCTAAATGGAAAGCTATTAATGCTTTTGTTATTTCAATTTGGCTATCACTTTCTTTTAATCCTTCAATCTTATCTGAATATAAATTTGATATATTCTTTTTTATTTCCTCATTCACTACTTTTTTAATATCATCCATAATTGTAGTTTCTTTATTTTCCATTCAATCTCTCCTTTTAATAGTTTATTTAATTTATAATTTAGAATGGTACATCATCATCACTTATTTCAACTGTCTTACCATTTTTATCAATATCTCTTTGTTTTTCTTTTTCATCTTTTTCTTTTATTTTTTCTCTCATTGCTTCTATATTTTTATCTGTAAATGGATAATTTTTATCACTTAATATTTCATCTTCTTCTTTCAAAGGCTCATCTCCTCCTTCTATTTCTAAAAATGTAAAAGCACTTTTTTTGATTCTTGAACCAAACCCTGCTGATTTACTAGTAATTATAGATTTTACTGTACCTTCAAGAAGACCAACATCTCCCACCTTATATAAACTTTTAAATCCTTCTATCATATCTTTGTTATGTATTCTAAATGTCAGATTGCAACCTTGCTTACCATACTTATTAATTAGACCCTTAATCTCTAAGTACTCACCTAAGTCATCTTTTTTTTCTTCTATATTTTCAATTAATGTATATGCTCTCCAAACTTGACTTGCCTTTATTGGTTTTACTATTTCTCCCTTGTCATCAAGTGGATTACCTTTGTCATCATATTTTTCTCTGTTGCAAAAAGTTCCTGATATCTGGAATCTCTCTTTCTTTTCACCATCTTTATAGTATAAGTTATTATCTAATGAACAAACACATCTAACTATATCTCCTTTTCCATTTTCTGCTCTAGTTTTTATTTCATTAGCGATTGTCTCTATCCCTAAAAACATTTGATTTGGTGAGCCATCTGACTTAAACATTGATGTAAAGTAGTCTACATTCACTGATTCATTTTGTGCCGTTTCAACTTTTAAGGTAAATCTTATTGCTTCTTGACCAGTTCCCTCATTCATTCTAGCTATATTTAATATGTCTAAAACTTCTCCTGATACAAATACTTGATTATAGTTTATTCTTTTTTCTGCCATTTATCCTTCTCCTTTATATTTAAAATTTAATTGCTAACAAAACTTATTACATCATTAATTCTTTATATTTTGGTAATGTTTTAAAAAAATCACATAAGAATCTCCATTCTTCCATTTTATGATTTTCTCTTTGATTTATCATAGATTTGATTTGTAGATAATTTAATGTAACTCTTGCAGTTAACATTAATCCTGATGGACAATTCGATATTATTATTTTCCAAAGATTTTCTTTCGTGGCCTCGATATTTTCCCCGTTCCTAAGTGTCACTTTATCAGATGCGGATAATTTTAATTCATCAAAATTATTGTAATCATAAATTAATTCATTTAAGAACTTTATTGTATTTTTATCAACATATTTATTACACATATTATCAAGGTTAAATTTAATTAATCTATGCATTTTACTTTGACTTGAAACATAATCGTTATGATGGTATCTATCCCATTGTCTCCACATATATTCTGACCATTGTAAATCCACTTGGACAATAATTCCTTTAGAGAAACAATCATGACCTGAACCTTGCTTTGACTTGCCTAATTGATTTGCTCGTTTTAAATCTTTTTCTGAAATGTTTATTTCTTTCATATCTATTACTTGCTGTTCATACATTGGGTATCCACTTGCTATTATACTTTCTTCAATTCCATATACATATACATTTGATACATTAATAATTTCTGGTACTTTTACTCCATTTACTTTCAACTTACCAACCCCTAATCTTCGACTATAATATATCCTTCTTTATAATGCCTTCCCATATTATTTACTCTCTTATAATATTTATAATCATTCTCTCCATCTAATCTTGGTACAAATACATCTATAGCATTAGAGTTACTAAAATATTTATTAGAACCTCTATCTTTAACCATTTTTAAATTTTCATCAACTAATATTTTAGTTTCAAATTTAAGATGATTATTGGCCACAAACCCATATCGTAATTTTTCTCCTGTAGCTGTAATAGCTCCATATTTACTGTTCTCACAATTTAAAGAAGTATAATAACTCACTTCCCATATTATAGGAATTAGTTTTTCTATTTTTATCCCTAATTCTTTTTCTAAATTAATCCTTTTAATTTCTAATTTATATTCAGAACTATTCTTATATTTTTCCCATTCATTTTTATACATTAAATTAATATTCTTTGCTGTGCCTGCCATAAGTTCCTTATTCATGTTATTATTAACAACATCTTCTGTATTGGCAAATACATGTATTGTACTACCAGCTATTAAAGCTCCTGTTATTAGCATGTTCTTACACCTCATAGATACCCCCTAATCATATTAAAATTATCATTTTAATTACTTTTTTATCCAACAATAATATCTTTTCTTTATTTTTACCTTCTCTATTTTATCTGTAGCTATATTGTATAATATACCTTCTAAGTTCTCAATAGTTTTTTTACATTTTTAGAATTTATATATTTCTCTTTTAACCCTTTATTATTTCTTATATTCATAATATCATTTATATACTGTATATCATTAGATATTCTCATCAAACTCGTAAGAAAATAAACAGAATAGCTTCTAGGAATTCTTCTCCTAATAACTAAATCTATAGCTGTTTTAGCAGCATTATAACTTTTTAAATGAGTATGACCTTCTTCAAATTTTTTATTTGTATTGTAGACAATATATCCAGTTTTAGATTTGATAATAATATATTCTTTTTTCTCATATATTTTATTTGTATCCATTATAAATCCTCGATTTTATGCCATATCATTTCTAACTTTCCATGTTTTCTATTTAATCTTCTTCTAATTTCATATGCAGATTTAATTTCTTCTTTTACATTTTGCCACTTCTCTAAAACTTCTTCATACTCCTTATTCTCTTTTTGCAAAAAGAGTATTTCTTCATTTAATTCATCAATTTTCATACTTAATTCTCTATTTTTTTCTAATAAATCATAGTGTCTTTGTTCATCTATAATTATTGAAATCACTACCTTTCGCCTGCCTCTTATATGCCATTTTGAGATTGTAATGTACAAAATATAAACAGTATTTTATACAAAGCCTTAGGAAGCCATATACGAGGTCATATTTTTAATTTTCTATATTCCAATATTCTTGAATCCACCATTCTGTCTCTGTATGACTTTTAATCCATTTTCCATTTACTTTTTTACTTTTAGCTTTTTCTTTAGTTGATTTTAAATATATTAAATCATAAATGCCAATTTTATTATCCTCGAAAATAGCTTTATTTACTTTGAAAATTTTTGTATTACCTGAATTTATATTATACAATGTGACTTTAGGAGAGTATTTAGTATCTATATCTATTACTAAACAATATCTTGGATTTGAATTACTATCTTTTATGTCACACGAACCCACAAATTCAAAATAAGCTTGTATTTTTTCATTGATTGGTATATCAGTATTTTCAATTTGACTTTCGAGATATGAACATAATTTTTTTGTATCAACTTCTTTAAATATTTTTTCTGTTTCTTTATTAGAATATTTCCTCATAATTTCCATTTTGCATGGTAAACTATCTTTTTTAAATTGTTTTTTACTATATATTGAGTTATAGATATCATAAGTTTCTAAAAGTTTGTTGGACTTTCCAAATTCCTCAAAGAAATCTAATTTAATTAGTATAGATAATTGTTTAGAGTTTATATGTCCTTGTAAGTCATTCAATAGCTCTAAAAATGAATCATATTTATTATCTTTAAGAGAATATAGATATTCTCCTATATCAGAATTTAAAAATTTAATGGATTCAATTCCCTTGTAAATACTATTTTTATCTCTATTAAAGAAGTATTCAGATTTTGAGAATCTAAATTTAGGATTTTCTAACTTAATACCAAAATACTTTATTTCATCTGTTAATTTTCTTGTTCTTTCTGTATCTTCATTATATAAGTTGAATGCTACAGTATAATATTCTAATGGATAATGTGACTTAAGGTATGCACAATATAAGCTGTCATATGCGTATGAAAGACTATGTGAAGCATTAAAGGAATACGAGGCGGCATCATTTACAACTTGCCATGTGTCCTCGAAATTATTTTCAGTTCTGACTTTTTTAATCCAGTTATTTTTTAGTTTAGTATGCAATTCTTTTAACTCTTTTTCTTTAAATTTCTTTTTTGCTATTTTCTTTATAATATCATAGCTCTCAGATTCCTCTATCCCTAGCCATATTAGATACTTCATTATAGACTCTTGATACATAAGGTAATGGTAACTATCCTCTAATAATATATCTAGTTCTTTAACATTAGTTGTATATGGCTTTCTTTTAATGAAATTGTCTAATAAAGATGTGAAACCTGGTCTAATACTCGCTACAAACGCACTCGTTTCAGCCACACTTGATATTTTGTATTTAGATGCTAGGTTTGTCGCATAGTCTGAGTCTACTTGATTTATAGTACAAGTTAATTTATTCTTGTATATCTCATAGGTTTTACTATTTAATAAACTATTCAGTTCTTCAATTGTAGGAATATTAATATTTGCTAATTCACAAGTTTTTCTAATTAGTGACCATACTTTCACTGTTAAATAATCATTTTTTAAATACTTATACTTATCACAATAATATCCATCTATATTACAACATATCCCATCCTTAGTTTTTAATAGTCCTACTTCTTCATCTATTGGTTTATCATATATAAGCATAGAGCAGGGTGAGAAGGAAATGCTTTCTACAACTCCTACAAATACCTTTGATTCCTTTATTATATCTCTCCAAGAATCATCATTTATATATTTATCTAGGTTTTTAGCCACTTCATCATACTCTGATAATTTCATATCATTTGCTTTACACCATAATCTAAATGCTGATGCATCTTGTAATGGCTTATAACTTATCATCCAAGCACAATTTTCTTCTCCCAGCAAGTCTCTAGTTGCTTGTATAAATGGTTCTGCATCTTCAGCATTTAAATCTATATCTGGTAAAGATTTTGCTGATAGTATTCTTTCAACACTCATAAATCTAGTAGGGAATAATGGTACTGGAGCATTTAATCTATCTATTTCAGTAAGCCCTAAAAGGTTAGTTATTATAAATGAAGGTGCTGAACCTCTCCCCGTTTTAGTAAGAAGACCATTATATTCTTGTTTGGCTCTTTGAACTATTTTATAATCTATAATAAAATAATCCTCCATATGAGTTTTCTCTATAATATCAAATTCAGATCTTATAGCATCTAAGTATTCATTCCATCTATTTTTAGATATATTTTTTCTTTTCTCTAACCATTCTTTGTTTAAAATTTTTTTTAGTTCTTTATTTGGATTTTTAGATATTGATGGCAACTTTATATCTTCATTTATTAATGTGATTTCTTCGCATCCATCAAATATTAGAGTATTTTTTAATGCTATTTCAACTTCTTGCCTTGTTAATACATTTTGTTTTTCATATCTTTTAAATATATCATCTGAATTTGGATAATCTAAAATAAATCCATCTTCTTCAGGATAATTTATACCTTTAGCTTTAAGAAATTTAGTTCTATATTTTGATTCTTCTGGATAAATATAATGGCTATCATTGGCATGTATTATATCTATATTATATTTGTTACTTAACTCTAAAACATCTTTGTTATGTAAAGCTTGAGTTTTATGAGGGTGGGATTGCACTTCAAGAAAGAAATTACCTTTGAAATGACTCTTTAGTTTTATTATTAGTTCTTCTCTATTTTCAAGTTTTAATACTCCAGCTACACATGCAGTAGTAATAACCACATCCTCTGGTTTAAATATCTCAAATAGTATCTTTTCATCTATTCTAGGTTTATAGTAATACCCATTTGTATTAGCTAAACTTAAAGCTTTATTTATTTGCTTATAGCCATTATTATTTTTAGCAATTATTATTAGATGATAATTTCCTCTATCTTTCTCATTTATATTATTTACATAGTAAAATTCTGCTCCAACAATCATTTTTAAATTGCTTTTATCACATAAAGTTTTTGCTTCATGTACATTTCCTTGATATCCATGTTCTGTTGTAAAATATGTAGTATGGCCAAGCTCTATTGCCCTATCTATATATTGTTGTGGTTTGGTAATTACATCTAAGGTTCTAATATTTGAGTATATTTTATGGCTATGATAATTATTATATCTCAATTAATCACCTCTACCTCAAAGTCTCTTTTAACAAATTCTATCTCCAGTTAAATATTTTAATGTTTTTTATTCTTTTTCCATTCACTAAATCTTCTATTCATTTTGAAATTTTCAAATTCATAATCTAAAAATTTCTTTTTTTTGAATTGCTCCTTTAGAAATTTATTTGTGAATTCTTTTTTAGTCAAATCAATCACCTCCAAAGAGGGAAAGATATCCCTCTTATTTATATAATACTATCTGATTTTCTTTTAATGATTTTTGAACCTCTATAACTCTTTGATTTGATGAGCCTCTATATTTTAATGAAATGTCTCTTTTTGAAATGTCAAATTTACCATCTATTAAAACATCAATATAATCTAAAAATATTTTTCTTGATAGATCTCTTAATATTTCTTCAAACAAGTAACCTGACCAAAGCCAGATATTTTTATTCGTCTCTATTTTAACTCTTTTTAAAAAATCAATTAAATCATTATCCTTTATTTGTTGCAATGGTTCTCCACCTAATATATTTAAACCTACTATATTATCATTTTTTAGATATAAAATAATCTTATCTTCCACTTTATTAGACCATACATCTCCGTAATTAAAATCTTGTAAATCTTTATTAAAACATCCCTTACAATTATGGGTACATCCAGATACAAAGAGTGTTGTTCTTACTCCTGGTGCATTTGATACATCAAACTTTCTTATTTCAGCATATTTCATATTCATAACCCTTTCTTATAAATGAAGTACTCTGTCTCCTATTTCTTGAGTACGACCTTTATTCCAAAAGTTAGTTCCTATATAACCACAAGTCCTTCTCATAACCTGCATTTCAGTCTCATCTCTATTTCCACATGATGGACAATACCAAGTTAAATTTTCATCTAGTTTTATTTCTCCAGTGTATCCACACTTATAACATATGTCTGGCTTTGTATTTATCTCTGCATATTGAATATTATGATATATGTAATTTATGATTTGTTCAACTGCTTCAAGATTTCTGCTCATATCAGGAACTTCCACATATGAAATACATCCCCCTGAACTTATACTATGAAACTGAGATTCAAATTTTAATTTACTAAAAGCATCTATTTCTTCACAAACATGAACATGATAACTATTTGTATAATATAATTTATCTGTTACATTTTTTATCTCACCAAACTTTTGTTTATCTATCCTGCAAAATCTATATACTAAATTTTCTGCGGGAGACCCATATAAACCAAATCCTAATTTAGTTTCCTCTTTCCATTCCTCACATTTATTTTTCATGTATTTCATAACATCTAATGCAAATTTTTCTCCTTCTTCTTCTGTATGACTTATACATAGCATAGCTTGAACCATTTCATATATTCCTACATATCCAAGGCTTAAAGTTGAGTATCCATTTTCTAAAAGTCTATCTATCTTCTCTCCTTTTTCAAGTCTAGCTATAGCTCCGTGTTGCCAATGTATAGGTGATACATCTGAGAGTGTTCCTTTTAGCATGTTATGTCTAGTTAAAAGAGCTTCTTTGCACAATTCTAATCTTTGGTCTAATATCTTCCAAAATAAATCCATATTCTTATCAGCTACTATTGCAATTTGAGGTAAATTTAAAGATATTACACCTTGATTGAATCTTCCATACCATTTATAATTTTCATTTTTATCTTTATATGTGCTAAGATGACTTCTACAACCCATAGGTGGGAATGTATTTCCTTCATAATTAGTACGCATAATTTTAGCTGATTGATAATCCAAGTAATCCTATATTTCTATAGGCTCTGACTATATTATATTCTTATATTCTATTAACAAATATAAGAACCCTCGCACTTCCAGTCGGGATTTCCACCCATTTACCTGTACTCTACTTGCTTCTCCCCATAGATATTTCTTCTATGTTCTGCTTTCGATAGTCGATTGAGTTTTTATTGTATAAAATATCTTCCATGTATTTAAGTAAAGTCTATTTTCTTGAACTGATTGATATAATGAAGTTGATTTTCCTTCAAAATATTCGTTAGCTAATTGTACTAAAGAGTCACACTCTATTATTGTTTTATCAAATATATTAACAGCCATAACTGGATATATGTCATCTTTGTTTTTAGCATTTATATTCATAGGAACAAATCTAACATTCCCTATCTCATACCCTTTAGAATTATCTATCCTATCTATGCTAAGATTATTTTCTCCATATATTTTATATGATTGTTTATACTCTTCAAAGCAAAATCTAGCATATTCTGTATAGTCTTTAAATTTAAATTTACCATTATATCTTTCATAATCTTTTGAGTTTGGATTGCAGCATCTTTCTTTTGCATATCTATAAAAACTTCTAAACTGTCTAAGATTTTTATCCCCTATTTCTTCTCTTATAATATCATTATAATATTTAGAACAAGCCTCAGTATGTAATGTTTTACCTTCATTTAGCTGTCTTCTTATAGAATTCAATATATTAGTTTTTATAGCCCCACATTCACAACATTTATAAGTACATTCATATTCATCTATACTTATTATTTCAATTCCATACTCTTGATATTTTTCTTTTAAATCTTTATACATGGTCTTATTTTTTCTCACTTTAATATCCTCCAAACTATATTTTAGAAGATATATTACACAATAACTTACCACAGGATTAGCATATCTAATTTTAGACTTAGCTTTCCCTGTTAGCACAATCATTCGTCATCATTTACTATGACTACTATACGTTGATTGCACACCCTATGTTTATAGGTTCACGAGGTTATTCGAAATACATTTCTGTATTAAGTCCCAATTATCTCTTAGGAACTAACCTTTTGGTTGTGCATTCAGCAGCTAATTTTGTGATGTAGTCATATTTGCCACCTTCTAAACAATTATCCTCATCAAGAAGATAAACTAGTTTAGGAAAAGCCTCTCCTATTTCTTGTCCTTTGTAATTTTTCATTCCTTCTAATCTTTGTTTTATCATTTCCTCACAAATAAGAGCCATCTCTTCTTCGTATTCATTTCCACTTTCTACTTCAAGATAAATTGTTGCAAATGGTGCTTGGCCATTCGTTGTCATCAAAGTTGAAAGCTGATATCTAATCGTTTGAACTCCTGCTTTTAAATCATCTAATTTTCTATCATCAGCCAATTCTTTAGCTAAATTTTCGTCTTTATATTTATCTAAATATTTCTTATAGTATTTATCATATGTTTTTCTTAGATAGGGTGCTAAATGCTTTACTGTGATACTCTGCCCACCATATTGATTACTAGCAACTTGAGCCATTATTTGAGTAGTTACAGTACAAGCAGTACTAAATGACTTTGGAGATTCTACTAATTTTTCATTTATTACTGTTCCATTATCTAACATATCTTGAATATTTATTAAGCAACAATTAAATATTGATTGTAATGTATAATCCATGTCATGCCAGTGTATAACTCCTTCATCATGAGCTTGAACTATATGAGGTGGTATCAATTTTCTTCTAGTTATATCTTTAGAAACCTCTCCAGCAATTAAATCTCTTTGAGTTGATGCGATTATTGAATTTTTATTTGAATTTTCTCTTAAAATATCCTCATTCGTCTTGCTTATTAAACCTAATATGCTTTCATCTGTTGTATTAATCTGTTTTTTGAACGATTGAACAGCTCTATAACCTTCATATGCTTTAGCTGTATCTTTTTGACCATAATGTATAAGTCTATCATATACAAAATCTTCTATTTGATGAATCGTAGGAATATTTTTCTTATTATTAAATTCAAATTCAGCATCATTTGCTATTAATTTTGAGATATCCTCTATGTAAATTCCACTTCCATTTTTCATTGCCTTTTCTATCGCAATCTGTATCTTTGTATTATCAAAAGGTACCTTGCTCCCATCCCTTTTAATTATTTCCATTAAATCACTCTCTTTCTAATATTTATTTTCAACCTTTAAATAATACCCTTTTTACATACATGTTATCAATAATATTCTGTTTCCATAAGTGGTAAATATTTGACTATATAAAAATTATATTATACTGGTAAGATTCTTTGAGTTGAAATTTGATATGTACTTGATTCTTTTCCTGTTGTAAACAATATAATTGCTAAAATAATACATAATGCTAAATAAATCACTTTTTTTATTATTTAATCCCCCTTACTTAAAAATTAATTTATAATATATCAATATACTGAACCATCTAAAAATTTATATCACTTTCCTTCAATATGTATTTATTAATTATTTTTATTATTGTAATCAGACCTTTATTAGTTATATCAATCTTAGTTGATATTGAGTTTTTATATGAAAAAATATGAAGTAAATGTTTATTTTCACTTTTATATATTGATATTTCTGTGTCATCTACATATTTTGTAAATTTATTTTTATTATAATTAAATCTACATATCCTTAAATAATCATCTATTTCTTTACTGATCATAAGTTCAGATTGTTTTATACACATATCTTTAAACTCATTTTTTACTCTGTCATTTTCTTTTTTTACAATTTCTTTATATCTATTTAAATCAATTTTTTGAAAAGCTATGTCTTTTATATAGTCTTCACATTTATCTATAAACCTCTTAAATATAGCTATTTTCATTGTTCCATTCACAAATGCAACTACTTCATTTCCTTCTTCTAGTTTTTTAATTTCTGTTCTAAAAATCATTTCCTCTTCATCTACACTAGCTACTATTATCATACTCATATATACACTCTCCCTTCCATTGCAAAATCTACTTTATTTTTTAATTAACATTTTTAATGTTCCTTTATTAAACCTGGCATAATTTTATTTACAGTTTTACAAGAAATCCCTAATTTAATTGTTTTTGTAGCTATACCAATTATAAATTCTTCAAGTTCTTTATTTTTTTCTAAAAATAATTGTATTGTTTTTATATCAACATCTCTTCCAGAATTATTTTCAGATAGATAATCAATCATATCATATATGCTATATATTTTTTTACACTCAATATTCCCTATTTTTTTAGATAGTTTCTTTTTAGATAACCCAGTTAAAATACCTGCATCTAAAAGAAATTGTAAACAGGTTACAAACATACCATTATTTTTATTTTTTTCTAATATATTTATTTTTTCTTTTCTGCTTGATGTACTTTTTAGTTTTTTGAAGATGTTTTTTACAAATAATGTTTCTTGCATTTTTTCCTCCTTAAATCTACTGGGTATATTATTCGTCATATCATCTATTTTATTTACTTTTTTATTACTTGAAATTTTTATTTGTACATTTCTCCACATTTTTTACATTGATAAATAAATCCTATTTTCGTACTTAATTTAAATATATCTCCACCACATTCACATTTTTTTATTCTTATCATTTTCTTCTTCATATTTATACTCCTCAAAAGAAATTGTTAGCTAAATGTTGTATCTAATAATCTTGATACTTTTTTTATTTTCCAATCTACAGGCAATATTCCATTATCAACTAATTCTGATAGTAAGCAATTATATTCATCAATTTTTACCATATGTCCAATTGGACAGTTTTTGCAGTGCTTAGACTTGATACAAACATATTTTATAGTATTTAAAGCAACTATAGTATTTTTTATATCATCTTGTGTTAATTCTATTTCTTTATTATCCATTTTTCATCATTCCTTTAAATTTACTAAATTTTAATATTTACAAGGCTTCTACTGCTTCTTGAAATTTTAAATCTAATACATATTTTAATAACTCTTTATCATATTTATAATTTAAATACTCATCTATAGAGGCTGTATAAGCATTTTCTTTTTTATATTTTTTTATATACCATTTTTGAAATTTAATATAATCTTGCTCTGTGAGATATTCACTTGATAAGTTCAAAAGACTCCCTTTTTTATTTAATATTTCTCTAATCATATGATTCTCCTATTTTTGATATATTCATTTCATTTACTAATGAATATTTTTATTCTGGCACTTAACCTTATTATACTTATGACATTCTATATTTTTTCTATTTGATATAATTTCCAAAGATAATTTATAAACCAAACTTTGATTTATATTTTTCAATTTTTTAAATAAAGACAACATTTTTATTAATTCTTTATATTTTTCATCAACCATAACTCGCCTCTTTCTTGACTTTGTATATTTTTATATTTACTTTGTTATAATTACATTGTATATCTTATGCTGTACAATGTCAATATATTTTATACTTTGTTTACCTAATACACTGAATATATTGACTTTGTCAATACCGAATTGTATAATTTAATTAATGGAGGTGATATATTGAACACAATGATATATAATCTAAAAAAATTAAGAAAAGAATTAGGATTATCACAAAAAGAATTTGGTGATAAATTAAAATTAACATCTGCGTCAATATCAAAACTTGAAAATGGAGAGAGAAATATCACTGAAAGACATATTTACCAAATATGTGAGGTTTTTAATGTAAATGAAGATTGGTTACGAAATGGAAATGGAAAAATATTTAAAAATATAGATGATATTGAATTAGCAGCAATGATGGGTAAGACATTTTCAAGTAATGATGAATTCTTGAAAAAAGTCTTTTTAACATTTGCAGAACTTACAGATGATGAAAGAGAAGTTGTACAAAAAATAATAAATAAACTAAGTAAATAGCCCTAGAAGGGCTATTTTATTTTAGATATAAAACTTTTAATTATGAGTAAAGAAGATAAATCCATTTTTTTGAGCATCTTAAGTATTTCTTCTGTAACTTGCTTTTTCATTAAATCCCCCCATATAATAAATAAAATAATTATAAAGTTAATACTTTTTACCCAATCATCTCCTCACTCTATTCCCATTTCAGGAACATTTGTTCTTAAAGAAACTAAAATCCCTCAGCATTTAGTAAAATTGAAGTTATCTGCATCTGAAATGAATATTTCATATATGTATTTTTTTAATAAATACCTACTCTATTAAAGTAGATTGCTTGATTAAATAATAAGATTTTTTTTAGAAAAGTTCAATACTAAAATCGCAAATGATAACAAAAAATACAAAAATATTAATTTTTTTCCTATTTTCCTACATAATAATATTATAACTCTTTCTCTATAAATCATCAAGAACATACATTCGATTCTTTTAAACAAATTATTTACCAAATTCTATCTCTCAATATATTTGATAAATAAAATTTTAATTCTTTTGCTTTTCTAGGAGCTACCTTAATTTTTATATTATTTTCTGTTAAATATACAAAATTATAGTTCAAATTATTAACTTGTAACAAATTTACAAGATAGCTTTTGTGACATCTAAAAAAAATCCCTTCTTTTAGCTTTTCTTCAAATATATCAAGTTTTTCATTTATTATATATTCATCTGTTTTTGTTATAACCTTTAATTTTCTTTTAACAATCTCTGCAAATAAAATATCTCTTTCTTCTATTATTATGATTTTTTTCTTTTTTTTTATATAAATAACAGCCTCTCTTTTTCTCCAATCAATAGCAAAATCAATCATTATTTTTTCAAAATTTTTGTAGTATATTGGTTTTATTAGGTATCTAAATGCATTTATTTCATATTCTTTAACAACATCTTCATTAGATTCAGTAGTAAATATAATCTTAACATTTTTATTTCTTTTTCTAATTTCTTTTGATATTTCAAATTCATTTTTATCTTCTAAGTTTAGATCCATTAAAACTAAATCTACTTTTTTAGAATCTTTTTCTAAAAGTTCTTCTACATTTTTAAATAATAAAATTTCATATTGTTTTATTTTTATTTTCTTTAAAAAAATCTTAATAAAGTCATGAATGATATCTCTTTGCATATCATCATTTTCACAAATAATTATTACCATAATAATCACTCCTCAAAATATATATTTAATAAATATTATATATTTTTGATATCTGAGTTTTGGTAATTATTGTAATTTGTTGTATTATAAATACTTTTTTTATCATTTTATGTCTGTAGAGCTAATTTTTATATTAATATAATTTTGTTAATTCTTTACTTATAAATTGTCATTCAAATATAACTTTTAAGTTATTGTTATATCCTTAAAAAATAAATTGATAAATGAGCAAGAAAATTTAGAAGAGTAAAGTTGTTATTATATTTTTATAATTAGTTAAATAGATGTTAAATAGATACTGTTCATTGATTAAAACAGAAATTAATAATAACAATTAAAACAGAAATTTAAATCAATAATTAGAAAATAATAATAAGCTACTAATTATAGTAATTGCAATTAGTACAATAAAATATAAATTTTAATAATAATATGTTGTTGATGTATTGTTGTTTTTTTAGAATAAGTTTCTTAAGAAATTGAATAATTATATATTCTTATTGGAAAATTAAGTTATTAATATGTATAAAAAACTTTCTATTGTGTATATAATTTAATTAAAATAAGCATAAAAAAATAGAGCTAATATAGATTTTACACTCTTTATAGCTCTATTTAAGTATTTTATTATTTGAATACAAACACTAATAGGAGTAGTCAAAATCAATTTTTTTGAACTACTCCATATATTAAATTGCTATTGCTAAACTTCCATTCTTATTTATGCTTTGAACAATCAATGTTCTTATAAATGCTCCTGGATTACGTATCTCATTATAGTTTGTATCTTCTTCGTCAACTGTATATTTATTAAACATATAATCTAATGCTGCTAGTACTCTATTAACTCCATATTGTACTGCTAATCCAACTAAGTCATTTATAATAATATCTTTTTCTATTTCTAATTTATTTCTTAAATCTTCTTCAAATAAATTATATCTATCTAAATTTAACTGAGATAATACTTTACTATAATTAGAACTCAAGGAGCATCCTGTATCATCAAAGAATTTTAATATTTTTATTCTTACAGATTCTGTATATTTCTCTGAGATGCTTTCTTTCGTCTCATAACGCTTTGTATCTATTGTATCATTACTTATATCAAATAAAGTTTTAGTGCTTCTTAGAAAGGTATCTATACGCTTGTTTGATTTCTTTATGTACTCTGGAAGTATAGAGATAAGATTATCTTTTTTAAATCGTATTCTCTTACCTAATTTACTTCCTTTAGCATCAGCCCAAACTAACTTTTTAATTTCAAGTTTTAACTCATTTACATTTTCAAAACTTAATAGGTGATTTAAAGTATCTAATGACATAGTTAAGTAACCTTTTCCACCATCTTCTTTTTTAAGATGATTTTTGTACTCTTCATCTATGACTATATCAAATTTACCTCTTTTTATTTCTGTAGAATAAACTAATCCAACTTGTAATAATACATTATGATTATGTCTTGCTGTAACAACAGAGATATTGCATATATCAGCTATGTTTTGAAATGATATTGATTTTCTAACATAGTTTTTATTAGATACTATAAAATGATATGCTAGATATTGCTTTATAGCACTCTTACTTAAAGTAATATGTTTATTTACATTAGTTACAATCTCTATTGTACCAATTTCTGTTTCTTTTTCTGTAACATAAGAAAACTCTGATATAGTGTTTAATTTAGGACAATTTGAGCAGAAGTCATTTAATTTATTACTATCAAAAGAAGGATTATTTTTTATTGCACAAGAATTACAAGCAGAATAGTCTATTTTTTCTACTTTTCTTATAGAAGTTTTAAAAACATCTAAGATATCTTTTAATTTTGATTTTGATATTCTAGCAACTGGTTTTAATTCTTGCATAACATAATCCTCCTTTCTTAATTTATAATATAAGTATACTAATTTTGTTTCTTGTTGTAAATAGAGAAACAAAATTAGTATTTAAAATCTTTTATACTTTGTATTATACCTGTGCTTGTCTTATATTTTTTAGCAATTGTCCTAATAGTACTATTTTCTAATTCTTCTCTAATTTGTTTTTGCATTTCATCATTAAATCTTTTATTTCTTCTTCCTTGTTTAACTACATAATAATTTTCATTTTCTAAAGTTTCATATGCAATTCCTGATTTATCTAGTTTCTCTTTTTCTGAACTATCTACAATAAAGACTACTTTATCTTTATATTTAATACTCATATTGTGATAACTCCTTATATAAATATGTTTTATTTTTGTATTAATAAATTATCTACCAAATCAATAATTAAATTAACATTTATTAAAAAGTCTAATCCTAATAAACCATTTACTTTTTCTTCTGGGTCAATCTCTCCAAAATCTAATTTTATATTTTCAAGAGTTATATCACCACAAGCAACCTTATTAACTAATTTCCTTACTGAATATTGAACAGTCCCACCATAACCACAAGCCTTTACAATTGTATCATCATCATTAAATCCAATATCTGATTCCTCTAAATAAGAAGATGATATTATAGTATGAGATGCTCCAGTATCAATGATCATATCTTTTACAAGGATACTTTTATTTTCAATTAAGATTTCTATATCTGTATATAATAGTCCATTTTTATATTTGAAATTTTTCATACTACAAACCTCTTCTTATACCAATATGTTTTATGATATCTATTACAAATTCTTTATTCTTGGTGTTATATACAATTTCTTTATCTTTACATCTGTTGAATTCTTTTAAAGCCTCTTTATTGTTAGGAATAACTTTTATAAGAGCTACTTCATCTACATACTCCTTTTCATTTTGTATATGCGATTCCAAAATTTCTAATTTTACAAATGAATTAGGATATAAGTTTCTAACCTCTGACCATTTCATAGAAATCAACTCCTTTATAGTATAAGAATATTATAATATTAATGAGGTAAAATGTAAATGCTACCTCGCTAGTACTTATTTTGTTTTATGTCTTGTATGGTTCTTGTACTACAATTCCATTTCTCAGCACATTTTCTTAGACTCATACCATTATTTAAGTCTTTTTTTATTTTACTTACATCTTCATTATTAAATCTCTTACTTCTTCTACCTTGTGTAACGACATAATACTGCTTGTCCTTTAGGTCAATATATTTTATATTAGAGCTATCTAATTCATTTATATTCTTTTTTTCTACAAGTACGAATTCTTTATCTTTATATTTAATACTCATAATTTTCTCCTTTGAAAAATCAATAATTTCAGAAGTACGGAGCTAGTATAGCCATTTTTTGGATAAAACTTTTTTACTTAGACTTATATTACCCAAAAGTTAGGTTTATGTCTATGTTTCAGAAGTACGGAGCTGGTATAGCCATTCTTATCAAATATAGTAATTGCAATGGCTTTTCAGAAGTACGGAGCTGGTATAGCCATTTTGTTGAACAGCACTATTTTCAAAGAATACAAAGATAATTTTTTGTGGTAAATGGAGATAATTAGAAACAAAAAAAATTTTTCGACATGATTTTTAAGCAAAAAAAGGCTATTTTTTGATAAGTACGGAGCTGAGATAGCCTTTTTGCTTTTTTGAAAAATTAATAATTTCAGAAGTACGGAGCTGAGATAGCCTTTTTGCTTTTTTTATTTATCAACTATATAATCTGGTAAGGATAAAATCGTATTATTTATAAGTAATTTTCTTTTTTCGACATCCTCATAGAAGAAAACATCAAAATGCGATAATCCTCTTTTATAATCTTTTATTATAAACTGGTTTTCCTTTATTTCATTAAAACCAGCTTCAAGATAATCCATATTTTGTTTAAGAGTTTTTTTATTACTTAAGTGGACATCAAACTTTATGTCTTCTATATTATATCTAAAACTTTTATTTCTAATATTCTCACCAGATGAGATTAAAGTATATCTTTTTCCTTCTAAAAAATAAGCTAAATTAATAGATTGTACAAGTGTTAATTTTTTTAACTCATTTTTATACATTATATCTGTATTCACCTTTTCAACTTCTTTGATTAAAGACTTTGTAACTTCTATAAATTCTCTGTCATTTTCATCTTTTGAAATCATTACCCTTGAAAATAAGTTGAAACTCATTTCAGATTTTAGTTCTCCAGTATCTTTGATTTGATTTACATAAAAAGTATAATAAGGTAACTTTAACAATCTATTTCTTATATTAGTGTAATTGTTCTTACCATCAGAAAGACCTAAATATTTAATTAAGTCACCAAGATAAAATGCAAAAGAATGCATATGGCTATAAGTATATACAAATCTTATTATTTCTAAGTCTTGTTTGTCTAGATATATTTTAGGTAATGCCTTTTTTTCTGTTTCTTGATTTATAAGTTCAAGTTTTAAATTCTCAACGACATCATCTAAAGATTGATGAAATGAAAATTCATAAGAAAAGTTGGTTTGTATTCCTAAGAAACTTTTAGCTTGATAATCTTCTGATAAATAAGAATCTTTATTTCTCTTAACATTTATATGTGTATGTTTTTTACCTTTTGTTATAGGTAAAAATATACCAGGTGCTAAATGTGGAGGAGTTTTGATTTCTATTTTATTAACATCAAAATCATATTCATTCTTTAATATTTCTGTTATACAAATAAGAATATCATGAGTAAATGCAGAAGTTATTTTACTTTCACTTAACTCTTGTAAATATGGATAATCACAGATATTATATGTGTTGTTAGAAGTCCATTTCTCTAAAAAGTCTTTTCTTGTATCTAATAACTCTTCTGGTGTTTTTACCCCAGCACTTATAATTCTGCCAGTTTTTATATACTCATTTTTAACAGTGTCTAATTCATTTTTTAAATATTTTTTACTTTTTTTCCCTAATGAATCAAGAGCCATTTTAGCCCATCTTTGTTTTAATTTCCATGAAGACATATTCTCATAGCTTCTTAGTTTTTTAACCTCAGTACTTGAATATATAGATTTGAATTTATCATAAATTATTTTATATAGGAATTCTTCAAATTTTAAACTTATTTCTTCAGCGGACATACCTTTCAATCTAAAAATTTCAAAATATTTTCTTGTTATCATTTTAAATCTATCATTATCATATATAATATGATAAATTAAATTTATTTTATTTAGATCTTTCTGTTCATTACTTATGTTTTCTTTAATATCTTTGCTCATAAGGTTACTCCTTAATATATTTTTGCTTATAAATAGATAAAACTTCTTGTATCTTAAAATTTAATTTGTTATCTTCTTTGAACTCTTTCAAACTTTTGTTAGTCCAACAACCAGATTGAGTATATTTTTTTTCATTTACTTGCATTTGATGCATAATACCAGAAATTTTTAAGTTAGTGAAATTCAATTGTACTTTATTGTCTAAATAATCATTTATAATAAGCAATCTTTTACGAATTGTTGAATATCCTATCTCTTTTAATCCATTTCCATATCGGGCATCTGGCTTAGTTTTAATCAGATATTCCGAATTAGAATTAAATAGATAAAATTCAGCCGCATTACTATCTTGCTCTAGATATTGTTTGTATTCTTTCTGCTCTAATGTTTCTTTTGTAAAATCAGATAAGAGTTTGTCCAATTTAAACTCTGTATCCTTTAATTTTATTAACCTTTTTTCTAAATCTATGTCTTTTATTTTTATACCCCTTATGTCTTCAGCATCTTTACCAATGAGTCCACAAAAAGCTGCGTAAATTATAAACTTATCTTGTGCATTAGTTAACTTATTACATACTTGAAGGACTTCATCTTTTGTTAGGTATTTTGATAAATCAAATTCAGCAACTAAATCTTTTGGCTTAGAAAAGTGAATATCATAGTTTAAAGTTTTAAATATCTTGTTAATCTTGAAAATTATAGCCATTATAGCATTGTATGTTTTATCCTGACTCATATCTCTTACAATTTTTTCTTTATCATTACCTACTATCTCAACAATATAGTCATTTTCCTTTTCAATAAGCTTTCCTTCTTTAGCAAACCAAAATATTAAAACTTTATAAACTTTGAGTATGCCAATCCTTGTTTTTTCATCTTCATTTTGTAATAGCTCTGATAATATATTTTCATTTTTTAAATTATAATTCATATGCTTAAACATCCTTTTTTTTAGTTATATATATTATAACACTTACCTTCTCCGTTTTAAATGGAAAATAAAAAATAACCTCAAAATAATAAGGTTATTTGCATTAAAACTACAATTTTATTGTCATTTTTATTTATCATACTTTTTTATGTATTCTAATAATGCCATACTCATTAAATCAGACTTATTAAACTCTCTATATTTTTCACAAAACTCATCAAATAAATTCCAAGCGTCTTTATTTAATCTAACAGTAGTCCTTATAGCGTCTTTAGATGGTAAATCAATTTTAATTCCATCTTGTATAACTTCTATAACATTTGTATCATCTTTTTTATCAAACCAATTCAAAACATCTTGTATCTTGTCATAGTCTTTTGCTAAAGAAATAATATTATTTTTAAATTGATTGTCAATTACTATGTTGTGACTGTTGTCATCTTCTATTGTCATATTAAATATAGTATCATTGTTACTCTGTGATTTATTATTTACTACATTTGTCATACCATTGTCACCAATAAATATATACTCATCATTTATACGCTTATAACCTCTTTTAGTGAGATATTTTCTTATACTACTTTCAGACACGCCAAGCTCTATTGCAACTTTAGTCAAACTCTTATTATCATTTAACTTATTATTAATATATTCAACTATATATGTTATATCATTATTTTTCAAATCGTTCCAAGTCATTCTAATCACCTCTAAATCAAGTATACTATATGAGATTACGATTGTCATACTATGTTCATCTTTTAATTCTATCTTTTATCTACATATATTTCTGGATTCTATCATTTTTTTACAATATTATATCTATCAAACAATAGATAATTAAACTTAGAATACATAAAATTATCCACCCAATAAAACTCTCCTTTTTATTATCAAACATATTTAAAAACTTTAATGAGTCTTTAAATATCAAAATAGATAATTTAATAATTATACAAATCCCTAATGAAATAAATAATATTTTAAGCATTTTTTTCTCCTTATTAATATAGGTTATATTTAAAATTATAACTAAAAAATATCCTAAAATATATCATATATTTTAGGACATTTTTTTAGTATTATATATTTTTAAATTAATTATTTCTTAAATAAAGACCTTCAATAGAACAAATTTTTTCTATTGTATTTATAAAATCTGTACTATTCTCTATGTATATCATTACAGCCAAACTATTTATATCAAAAGATATTTCTAAATCTAATAAAAATATATTTATAAATATCTTTTCTCTAAATGCTAATTTCAATAATGAATTAATAGCAAAGTAATCATTTTTAATATCTTTAAATTGAAATAGGTTATTCTTAATAATTTTTAAATTTTCAATATCTTCTTCTGCTATTATATCTTCAATATTTTCACACTCTTTTTTATAATCAATATAATTTGTACTTATAATAATATCGTTACTATAGTTAAGTAATAATAGCGTTGTTTTTAAAAATTTATATTCTTCAAAAAGATAGTTAGATTTGTCAGAATATAAATCAAAAAAGATTTCTAAAACATTATGTGGAGAATCTACATTCATTCTTTTAGGGAATCTATCTATAAATTTAATATTTTTTTCCAATAAATCTGGTGACATAAGTTCAGTATCTATCCATAATGAATGTTCCTCTATGTTCTCAGCATAGTCACTACTTATAATTAAATTTTTAAAATGCTTATGTATTTTTTTTTCTAAATCCACTACTTACCAACAACCCTTCCTTCAGAATCTAATGAACCAATTCTATTGCCTTTTTTATCTTTTAATTTCCACTTGCTACCTTTATGACCATCCCTATCTGGGTCTATTTTCCAACCTGTTTTTGAATTTTCTCTAACTCCATTTTTTAACTTTTTATCAAATTTTCCAATACCAACTGTACCATCTGCATCCTTTAACTTCTGTGGTATCTTTTTCCATGCATTGTCAATTTCGTTTGCAGTGCTTTTTGATACACGATATATATCATATATTGTAAGCCCTGTAGCAGCAGTTATACCTAAAGCAGCAAAAACTGATGGAGCTATTGCTATAGCAGGAATAGCAAAAATTATTCTTTCTTGAGGATTGTTAGATTGTTCCTCTTGAATTTCTTGTTGACTTGTATAATTATCTTCGTCTAGTGCATATGTAGTTCTCATCAAAGGTATACCTAGCATTATAGCTGTTAGAGCAATAGCAATTGATTTTTTTAAGTTTTTTAATTTCATAAAATATCCTCCTTATATATTTAGCTTTAAATATATAACGAATGGAAATTGTGTTTTTGGACACTTATTCATAATAATTTAAAAATATGGATTAACTAATTTGATGATATTCTCTCCAATTAAAATTATCCCCTTCTTTTTTAAGCCACCAATAGTCTTCATGTGAACAACCATGACATTTTTTACATATCTCCCAAGGGTCATAGAAATCTAATCCAAGACCTTCCAATATACTATTCAATCCATGTCTCTCTTCTGGCATAACTCTATCCCCTATAAAATCTCTTATATTTTTATCATTAGGCTGATAATCTAGTCTCAAATCTGTGTAATCGTATAACAGTGGTGGCAAATAATTTATATTATCTACTATATCATACAATTTAAAACTAAATTTATCTTTATCTTCATCATAAATAAAATCACCTATAGGAATATCTTTAAACATTAGCGTATATTTGTCTAACATAATGTAATCTCTCCTTAACTAAATCAAATATCATTTCTATTCTAGTTTTTGAAATAACATCTTTATATTTTAATAATATTTTTTCTATATCTGAATCATTAAAATCTAAATTTATTTGTGGAAGTTCTTTTATCAATTTTATTTGTGAATAATGTTTATTCATAAATGGTTTAGCTTTATCATACTTTTTTTTATTAAAAGGTTTAGTTTTTAATGTTTTTAATGTCTCGATATCTAACATAGAATATAAACTCAATCCATTATCAAATATTGGTGCAAATCTAATTTCATTCGTTTTAATATTTTTTATATATCCAAAATTATTATAATGTCTGTCAATATTGTTGACAATGAAATCAAATATTAACATTTGATTTAAAAACTCTTTAAAGTTTGGGAAATCATCTATAATTGTATCATAATCCACTTTTCTATTATAATGTTTTCTCATAGTTATAAATTGTTCTTCATTGTCATTTAAAAAATTTAAACTTCTACACACAAATATATCTTGTTCTTCAAAATCTGAATTTCCCTTTGTATGAACTTTTACTAAATCATATTGTATATTATTTACATTTAATAAACTTCCTATGTCACTACATATACATTCAGTAACAGGTTCTAGTGGACTAAATTCTCCAAAAAATAAAGTTCCTGTCTTATAATAATAATTTGAATCTTTCCATTTATAATAAACACCCTTAGAGCTTCCAATACCTGTAAAAGTATTTAAATCTTCCGTTCTGTAAAGCATAGTTTTCACTTCCATTCATTTGTTTAATTATGGGTTAAAAGTTCCATAAATCTTTATTTTTTTCTTTGTAATCATCTAAAGTTTCAAAATATTGTTCTAAAGGTTTATAATGTCCATTAGAACAACTTTTTAAAGCTTGTGTATAATCATCTATAGTATCACTCGATATTATAATCAATTTCAAATTACTCTCAAGTATTTGTTTAAGTAATATAAATCTTCCTATTCTTCCATTACCATCTTGAAAAGGATGAATGATTTTAAATCTATAATGAAATTCTGCTAAGTTTTTTAATGTAATATCTTTTAAATTATTATACCACTCAATAAGTTCTAACATCTTTGGTTCTACTTCAAATGGTTGGGCTAATACACTATTAGTCCCTATTATTCTATTTGATATTCTTTTGTATATACCAGATAGCCCTATATTATGAATACTTGAATTATACATAAGTTGACCATGTAAATCCTTTATGTACTTTTCAGTTAGGTATTCATCCAATGTATCTATTACAGTTTCAAATACATAGCTTGAATTTACTGTTGTTATAACATCATCTAAAGTATGGTCACCTTTTACAATGTTGTGTTCAATTAAATCTTGTAAACTTTCACTTGTAAATGTACTTCCTTCTATCTTATTTGAATGAAATAAAAAGTTATGTCTTAAGTCTTTATATAAAGAGTTTGGTATGTTTTTAGTATATTTTAATTTTTCTATAAACTTATTTTCAATCAATATATTCATCTTCATTTTTAACTTTATTTTATATTAATAATATTAACAAAAAGTATTATATTTTACACTATCTTTTGAACTTTATTTGTTAGTAATGATATTTAATTGAGAAAAGAATAATATTATTCTTTTCTCAATCATTCAATCACATAATGAATTAATTTTTTAGGAGTTCTATACTTACGAGATATAGAGTTCCTTTTTACATTCATTAGATATTATATCTAGTAATGTTCTCATCTTATCTCATTATTTACCATATTCTTTAAAATATCTAAATTATCATATACATATATAATACCATTTAAAAATTGAGTTTGTTGTTTTATATATCTTCTTATATCTCTGCTCTTTGGATATTTAACCAATAAGTCTTTAAATTTCTCAATAATTTCATTTCTTGCATTAATGTCTTTTTCTATGTATTCTAATTGATTTAATATTGATAACTTATCACAACGATTCATTTACGCACCTCCAGTTGACAAATAATATTTCATAATAGAAAAGACACCTTAATTTTAAGATGTCTTTTTATGTACTACTATTTAATTGCCTTAAGTTTAGCTATTTCATTCCAATTTTTAGATGTGGCTATTTCTACAAAGTTTATGTCACTTTTTAGAGAGTCTATTTTTTCACTAGCTTCTGTTATACCTTCCATGTTTCTAGCAACTTGGTTATAAGTTAAGTCTAGTTTATTCTTAATTTCTTCTTGTCCTTCTTTTAGGTCAATAAGTTGATTGTCAATACTGTCAAATCTACTTTGCATTTCCTGTAATAACTCTAATATTTTTTCATCCATGCCGTTCACACTCCTATTTTATTATTATAACATAATATTAAGTACTATATTCAAGTACTTAATAAAACAATCCGTGAATTATTTTACTAAATACTTGATGTGTTTTTGATAACACAGTACCTCACAACCGCTATGTCGTATTAAGTTTTTAAGGCACCATCGCATCCGAATTTTTAAATAGTATTTTTCGGATTTTTATTTTTTATTTTACTCGATTAGTCTAAGTCGAGTAATTCAAACATTTCTTCTTTACTGAATTTAAGCAATTTAGCTATTTTTTCAAGTTCTTCAATTTTAAATGATGTTTTACCCTTTTCCTTATCATTATAAGTTGAAGTCGACATATTAATGTATGTGCTCAACATTTGTTGCGTGTATCCTCTGCTTTCTCTTAATTCTTTTAATCTATCTAAGTTCATTTTGTTCCCTCCAAGAATATCATTATTCTATAATAATACCATACTAAAGAGTTATATAAAAGACACCTTAAAGTCAAGATGTCTTTTTATGTACTGCTATTTAATTGCTTTTAATTTTTCTATATCAGACCAATTCTTAGATGTTATAATCTGTGTTGCATTTAAATCTTGTTTAATCTCTTTTATATCATCTTTTAATGCAACTACATGTTTTTCTGTATATTCTAGTTCAGTCTTAATATGTTTTACATCTGTTTTAATCTCAATAATATCTTTTTGCATTTCATGTTGTCCAGTTTTTAAGTCTTTAATATCATGCTCCATACTGTCTAGTCTAGTATTGATTCCTTTGATTTCACCTTGTATCCCTTTGATGCTACCTTGCATTTCTTGTAATAACTCTAATATCTTTTCATCCATCACGACCACACTCCTTTTATTATTATATCATAATTTAAGTGTCTTATTCTAACACTTACTAAAATAATCTAAAATAAATAGTTTAAATAATTTTAGTAAATATTAGATAGTTTATGAACAATGTAAGTGTTAAGCAGTACAAACTATAATTTTAATGCTTAATCTTTAGTGTTTTTGATAATGTAGTATTCCACAACTACTATGTCATATTAAATTGTATTGAGTGCCATTATAGAAGCAACTAAGTTGATACCTCAATTTTTATAGGCTTTAACTGGAAACCTTTATTAATATTATTTATAGCTAGGGCTTTAAGAAGGTTCTTTGCCTGTTACTTCATTTGAGAGGTGGCTTGGTGTTTTCTTGTTCTCCCTTGTTATGATTTAATTATATTATATTTAGAACAATATTACAAGTAAAAATGTTCTAAAAAATGTAAAAAATATTGGAATCTACTCTAAGTCAAGTAATTCCAATGGCTCTACATTTAAAAATTTTAAGATATTTTCAACTTCTGAAATGGAAAATTCCCTTTTTCCTGCTTCTTTATAACTGTATGCTCTTTGAGATATATTTATATAAGTAGCAAACTGTTGCTGACTGTATCCTCTTTCTATTCTTAATTCTTTTAATTTATCAAGTTTCATTTTATCACTCCTTTTTACTACATATATTATATAATATTTTAAGAATAGTATTTTGTCAAATTTGACAATATTGTAAGAATAAACAAATTACTATAAATTAGAATTATATATTTTAGCTTATTTTTCATATTCGATTCTAAAAACTAAATGTTATAATAAACAAGGCGAGTGTATTGGAATGTGCTTAGAATGGATTTAAATGGCTTGTACAATATATTGTTGTAATAAAATAGACTAGCTATAAACTAGTCCATTTTTCTATGTGGTTCTAATAATTCATTTGCATTTATATCTAAATAATATAGTATTTGTTCTAGTTCCTCTACTGAAAAATCTCTATGACCATTTTCCTTATAAGCATATGCTCTTATGCCCATACCCATTTTAGTACTTAATGTTTGTTGAGTATAACCTTTTTGTTCTCTTAACTCTTTTAACTTATTAAGTTTCATTATATCACCTCTTGTACTTTTAATATTGGGTGTGTTACAATATACCTATAATATACTACTTATAAGTATATTGTATCTTGTTATTAGTTATTAATCATGTTCATTAATATGTATAACAAGCCTATAAATGAGATTAAAGCAAAAACTATTTGTTCAGCCGATTTAATCATCTGAACTACGAGCTTTTCAAGTTGTGCGACCAACTCGATTAGCTCTTTTATTTTGTCTTTGGTTATCATTTAAGACACCCCCAATATTAAATTGTATAAGGTAGTGTTAAGTACTACCTTAATTATATTATACTATTGCAAGTAAAAAAATACCTATTACTCAAAACCTTTAAGTTCAAGAAGTTCCTTCCAATTATTTATAATTATACTTTCTAAGATAGATAACTTATTATTGAATTTATTTGTAGTACTTTCCATTTTTAATATAGCAGTTTCAACTGATTTCATGCTAATATTATCATCTGAATTACTAGTACTTTGAACAAGTTTCAATAAGTCAATTTGATTTACTATTTTATCTTGATTACTTTTTAATTCAATAATATTGGTACTTATTTTATTTTGTGAAGTTTTAATTTCTTTAATATCAGTTTTTAATTCTTCTAATAAATTGATTATACCAGTATCCATAGTTAACCCTCTTTTCTGTATATTTTAGTTATGTTTTAATATTATAACATGGAGTCCTGTGGATAACTTATATAAAAAAAGAACTACTATATATCAAGTAGTTCATTTGGGTTTATATCTAAGTAGTTACATATTTTCTCAAGTTCGCTTACTGTAAATTGATTTTCTCCTTTTTCTTTTCTATGGTAATTTCTTAAAGATATGTCTAGCATTCTAGCGATATCCTCTTGAGAATATTTTTTTTCTTTTCTTATATCAATTAATTTTTCTAATTTCATGTTATCACCTCATTAGTATTATAACAAAAAGGAGTTACTTAATGTATAAGTAACTCAATAAAGATATTAAAGATAAACAATATACATTGCTTTAAGTGCAAAATATAAGAAGAATAATAAACCGAGTATCTTTAATATTTGTAATGTAGTTTCAATGTGTTGATTCATATAATCACCTCATTTACTTTTGATATTAGGTGTGTTACAATATATCCATAAAAATATTACTATGGATATATTGTAAGATTACTTTACTAAGTTTATTTTAGTATGTAGTTTAGTATAGTAATCCAGCCAAACAAAGAAACTAAGGCAATAAATATTGTTTCAAGTGATTTAATCACTTGTACTATGAGCTTTTCAAGTTGGTGACACAACTCGATAAGCTCTTTTATTTTGTCTTTGGTTACTTTCATTAGGCACACCTCCCTAATATTAAATTGTATAGATAAGATTAATTCTTATCTTAATTACATTATACATAATAATGACAAATTTGTCAAGAACTATATGTCAATAAAGTCGTGACTAAAATCTTGGTAAAATATTTCTGAAATATATTTACACATTAAAATAGACTAGATATGTTACAACCTAGTCTATTGAGTGTTATACTATACATTTTTTCTATCTAACAAACTTAATATTTCTTCATCACTTAAATTCAATACATCAAATATCTTTTCTAAATCTCCAATATAAAAAGGATTCTTACCACTTTCCTTACTTGAGTAAGTTCGATATGACATATTAATATAAGTAGACAACTGTTGTTGTGTTAGTCCTCTTTCAAGTCTATATTGTTTTAATAAATCTAGTTTCATTAATCAGTACCCACCTCCTAAAATAAACGTTTAATGTTTATTATTAATGCAATAATAACTATTAAACAACCAATACCATATAATATACATGTCTTTGTATCTCTTTTCATAGCTTGTTTAAATGTGTTATAATATATAGTAGACGTATCACCCATACAAGAGGGTGCGACCTCTTGTATAGGCTTATTGTTTTACTTATTAATAAAACAATAGATAGTTATTAAAGAGCTTAATACACTCGCTATGTTAAAGATGATAATGAGAACATTCTTTAACAATAAAACTTTGTTGATACGTCTACTATGCTTACCCACATTATTGTACCTCCTTTCTGTTAAATTTTGGTACAAGTTTATTATACCATTAACTACCATAATATTGCAAGTTGAATTATAGAAAATATTATAGGAGAGTTGTTCTAACTGTTAAAACAACTAAAAAAGGTAGTAGATTATACAATCCACTACCTTAGTAATTAAAATTCATTGTCTGCAAACTCATCATATTTTTTTATTGTTATAGCTTGATTATGTTCATCATATTCAACTACAACAGTCTTGTCCTCTTGAGTTAATCCCATATCACGAACCCATGTAATAGGCAAACTTATCCTTGTATACATTGAGCCTGAACCACTTTTTGAAAACGACATGTTTAATTTTCTTTTATTATCCATTTTAAAAACTCCTTTATTATTTATTTATTTTAATGAATATATATATAATTAATATTAAAAATATAATTTTTATTAATAACTTTGTAATATTTAGAAAAAGTTTCAATATTTTATTTTTCATTGTATAATTAGTCACAAAAATGATATAATTTAGTTACTAGAAGGTAGGTCTGAACTACCTTCTAGTAAAGAATTAAAATAGTTTGTTTAATAATGTTATTAATGCAACTATTTTAACAAGAAGTTTAATAGTTGAGGTAACCATTTTATTAAGCTTCTCGATTAAGTTGTTAAGTTCGTCAAGTATCTTGGCGAACTTTTCAAGTTTTTGTGACATCTCATCACCTCCTATAATTACATTATATATGTCGTGATGATTAAAGTCAATATAAAAATGGAAAATAAAGTTATTTTTTTGTTTTTTCTTATCATATTTGTAACTTCAATCCTTAGAATATCATAAAAATTCTACTCATTAAAAAATATTGTTTATCATGGTTATTTATAAGGCTTACCTATCCATAATTAAAAAATTTATAAAGTGAATGAAAAAAATAATTATAAAAAATAAAATATTCGATTATACAATGTAACAGTATTAGAATATGGCATAATTATATTGTTAACTGACGTATTGCTGACAAAATTATAAAAAATATTGTTGAAATTATTGAAAATACTAGATTTTATAAAAATAGGCATAGAATAGTTTGTTTTATGCTATATATAATAGTGTTGCTTAAAAGTTTAGTGAAAAGTAATACTTTATTTAAAAAAATAATATTTATATGATTTTAGTTAATAAAGTAAAGTAAAAATAGCATAGGGGTATTTTTAGGAAAGGCTTTGTGTTGTCAGTGAAAATTTTCGGCTAGTTCTTTCATTTCCACATTTAAATATTTATATAAATTACAGACGACTTTACAGAATAAATGACTCCATAGATTTCATGCAAAATTAAAACACATAAAATCTTTTTATTGAAACTTCTTATTCTAAAATTAAGTTTTAATATAGAAAATATAAAATAAAAATGTATGTATTGATTATTATAAAAACTACTAGAATAAATAAAAATAATATTATAAGTAATAACTTTAGATATACAGGATAATTTACTCTACTATATCAAAGTATTGTCTGTAAGAAAATGAATTTCAAAAGAGTATTAAAAGTTTACTATTACATTGTAAATAATCATGAAAAATAGACTTAAATACTATGAAAAAAATAAACTATATTTAAACTAAAAACAAGTTAAATATAAACTAATAAAAGTTTATGTAAATGTAATGGTGTATATTTAAACTAAAAATGAATTAAAATAAGTTCTAATTTAAACTTAAAAACAAAAAATGTCAATTTATAGTTGAATTTTTGTTTATAATTAATTCAAATATTAATTAATTATATGATATAATATAATTAGCAAATATTTACTTAGGAGGAATTAAAATGGAAGAAAATTACCAAGTTATAGGGTTAGATATAGGAAGAGGTTATGTAAAAGGATTTAGTAAGTATAATGGTATGGTTAAAGAATGTTTATTTAAATCTGTATTTGGTGATGGCAGAAATATAGATTTTGAAAAATATACAGACCCTATATATATAGATTTTGAAAGTGTTAGTTACTTTGTAGGATCTCTAGCAGAAAAAGAAAGTATAACTCCTATTAGAAATTCTGATGATTCAAAAACCTCTTTTACAATGAGAATATTAGTTGCAGCCGCTCTTAATGAAATAGCTGTAGCCGATGAAGTAAAAATAATGATGGGTGTTCCATATAAATCATTTAGAAAAACTACATTAAAAGAAGTAATAGATACATATAAAGGTAAAACATTTAAAGTAAAAGATAAAATAAAAGGTGGACACAAAGAAATAAAAATATCTGATATATCAATTTTTAGAGAAGGAGATGCTGCACTATTTCATACATTAGAAGGAAAAGTAAATGAAGATAAAGCTGTTGGTATGGTTTCTATAGGTTTTAGAAGTACTGAAATGTCTTTCTTTGAAAAAGGTTTTGTATTTAACGATAAACTATCTGATACATTAGAAGCTGGAAATCAAGATGCATTAACAATGGTTCAGAAGCAACTAAAGGATAGAGGCATAATAAGAGAACTTAATGAAATAGACAGTTCTAATGATTATGATGAACTTAAAAAGGTTGCTTATATAATGGCTTCTGAAAGCACTGCTCAAAGAATTGCCTCTAAATGGAAGAACATTGATGAAATGGATGTATATGTATCTGGTGGTACTGCATTGCATATGAAATTTGATAATAGATTTAAAGTATCTGAAGATGCTCAAATGGCAACTTCTAAAGGCTTATTTGAAGTAGGTATCGAACAATTCTAGGAGTGATATAAATATGAAGAAATCATCTAGCTTTTATTTGGAAGAAGATATATTTGATGAAATAGAAAGATATCAGAATGATAGAAAAATAAGTAGTAGAAACACAGCTTTAGAAAGAATTATATTAGAATGGAAAAATTTATTAGAAGAAAATAAATTATTAAAACAATGTTTAGGCAATAGTACATTTAAAGATAATAAAGAAATTTCAATTACAGAAGAGAAAATTATAAAAAAAGAAAATCCAATTATTAAAAATATATTTAATAATATGCCAGATTAATGACAAATATCTGCTCTTTAATTTAAGGAGTAGATATTTAACAAGATACTTGAGAACGGAGAGTTTATATGTTATAATGAAAATATACTATAAACAAAGATATTATTATTCATGAAGCTTTAATTTATAATAATTTTAACATAGTTTTATATAAACATTGTATTAAATTAATAAATAAAGAGGAAGGGTGTGATACTTATAAATAAAGGTAATGAATTTGTAAAAAGTGTAATTGTAACAGACAATAGAACTGGAGAAATAGTGGAACATCGAGGAATGAAAAGAGGCGAAATAGTCGAGATTAACAAAAGAAAAGTATGTTTTACACCAGAGCAAAAAGCTATTATGAATAATAAAAAAGAATTACCATCTCACAATTTTAAGCTAGGGGGCTTTGTATTCTGTGCTTATGTGAAAAATGAATTGTTATTTAATGAAATAAGTATAAGTAGAGCAAATATCAGTAGATTAATATATCTTACAACATATTTAAATTACAATACAGGAGAAGAAAACTTATTAGTGAAATATTCTAAATATAAAGAAATAGTCCCTATAGATAGAAAGAATATGAGAGAAATATTAAATCTTAAAGACAGAGCATTTAGAGAGTTTCTAACAGATGTAAAGAAAAACAATTTATTATATGAAAGTCATGGAAAATTTTATATAAGCACAGAGTATTTTACAAAAGGCATTTCTAAATTTAAAGATAAAGACTATACAAGAATATATATAAACACAAGTAGGTTCCTCTATGAACACAGCACTCCAAGACAACATAAACAATTAAGCTATATATATCAACTCATACCATATATACATTTCGAAAGTAATATATTATGTTTAAATCCAAATGAATTAGATATATCAAAATTAGAAAAAATGAGTTTACACACAATTTGTGAATTATTAAATGTTAGTACAATAAAACAAGACATGAATAGATTTAAAAAAGAATTGCTAAAATTTTATATAAAGTTAGATGAAAATAGGTTTTATGTTTTTAAATATGTAATAGTAGAAGGAACTTATAAAAGTATGGATTACTTTATTATAAATCCTTATGTTGTTTGGAGAGGTAATAATTTAAACATTGCTAAAAGAACAATTAATTTATGCTTTTTCTAAATAAGTTTCTAAGATATAAGAGGTAATAAACCTTAAAAAATTGAAAAAGTTCAGTAAAAACAGCTGAAAAATAAAATTTATAGGTGGCATAGAAATGTGACTAAAATACAAAAAACTGGCATAAAAATGTTACTTATAGATAATAGCATTTAATATTGTTAGCAAGATAAAGGTGAAATATGAAAAAAGAAGAATTAAAGGTAATATACTTAGAAGATTTATGCGAGTTAGAAAAAACAAGTATACATAGAAATACATATCAGATTTTTGATGAAGAATATGAAGGTGAAATAGATAGATACTATGAATTAAGCCAAAGATCTTCATATGAAATAATTAATAGAAAACACAAAGAAGATTTCAAAGATGAGTTATGGGATTATGATGATACAAATTATAATGACAGATTACAAGGAAGGGAGATATAATCTTTTTAATGTACAATAATAACAATTTTTATGAAAATATAAATGGTAGATATGTTCAAGATTACATAAAGAATTTGGATTATAGTATAGATGATTGTGAAGATAGAATTACGTATGTAGAAGAAATATTAGAAATTAAACATACTTGGTTTGAAGAAGTAAGTAGAAATTATACAGATAAATACTATAATTCTGTTTCAAAAAGAAACGAAGAGGTTATTACAAAAGTAAAGTATCAAGAGAAAAAACAGTTTAATAATGAATTTTGGGAAGAAATATTTGAACAAACTTCAGATAGCCCTTTAAATAAAGATGGTATATATTATGTAGACAAAAATGGTGAAGAAGTAGCAATGGAGTATAAGAGATTTATTAAGTGGTGTAAATTAAAAGATATAAGTCCAACTGAATATGTAGGTGCAGTTAATCCATTTAGTAGTAGTGAAGGAACATGGGATTATAACAATAATGATACTTCTAAAGTTAAATTAATATTAAATAAAAATGATAGCACATATTCAACATCAAATATAGCTAAAAGCTTAGAAATATTAGCTAGTTACATATTAGCAGTAGATGATAAAAGTAAAGAAACTAAAACAAAAATGTACAATTCAAAAGAACTTTTCAAAAGAGCATGTCAAGAAGAGGCTCTTCTAAATAAAATAGCTACAGTCAATGGTGAAAATACATATTCAAAAGCTTCAAATAAAGATGAACTCAAAGAAGATAATTCATTTGCAATTTTCCAGATACCCAAAAACTATAAAAAAATAAAAGATATTAAAATAAAATCTAAAGATATTAAAAAATATCCTATGTTAAAAATGTATTCAGATACTTATGAATGGTATAAAAGCAAATATAAGGAACTAGGATATAGAGAATTAAATAAGGAAGACTTGAAGATAAAAAGGGTAGTTAGAAAGAATTTGAAATTATTAAAAAATGACATGATTGATGCTAAAAATTCAATAGAAAGACCTATTGTTTGGAAGGCACCATTAAAAGACTCTGGTAACCCTGATTGGAATTATTTAAATATGTTTGATAAAACCCATGTCAAAGAACTTTTAAGAGTTCAGAAAGGAAATGATTTACAGGATGATTTATCATGTATTGTTATGGATTTAAATAACATTATTTCCAAGATTGAATTTACTAAAATACAAATAGATATATTAAGCATGTATAGGAGAGATAAATCTTTGGAGTATATTTCTGATATTATGAATATAACTTCTCCAGCAGTAAGCAAACAAATTGATAAAATAGTAAATAAAATAATTAGTACTTATGAAAAAGAGTATGAAGAAAAGTACTATTATATGTCTGTTTGCAAAGGAAAGTACAAGAAGTGTAGCAGATGTGGGGAAATCAAATTATTATCTAAATTCGATAAGAATGGGAAAAAAGGATATAGGTCAAACTGTAAGAATTGCAACTAGTTGGTGGGGAAAAGTGGTTAAGAAAATGCTTGTTTAAAACATATTAATAGTGTAAGGGGATAAAAATAAGACCTCTTATTATCAAATGAAAATTATATGAAAAAGGGAGATTGGAAATATGAAGACTAAAGAATTTATAAAAATAATAGCAGATGGGCTAGAGATATCACAGATAAAAGCAAGAGAAATACTTGATGTGATAGAAGAAAAAAGAAATGAAGTATTAAAAAGCGGTGATGAGTTGACTCTTATGGGAGTAAAATATTTAACTAAGGTACAAAAAGGTAGAGAGGGTGAAATAACCCTTGAAAATGGAACTAAAAAGCTTTGGAAATCAGAAGATAAGATAATACCTAAATTAAAAGCAGTTAAATCCTTAAAAGATGCAGTAAAATAATGTATAGTACTATATATACTTGATATAATAGGAGTTAGAGGCTTATCTAGCTCCTTAATTTAAATAATTTTTATAATTGATTTAAACCCTGGGAAATAAATAATTCCCAGTAGATTTTATAATAAAAACATATAAAAAATAAATTTAAGGAAGATATTTATGAAAAATAATAAAGGAACTGTTTTAGAAAAATGTGAAATAGTAAAAGAAGAAGATGGAACAATAAAGATTGTAGAACATTTAAAAGACAGAGATCATGAGGTATTACTTAGTGATATTTTAGATAAATATGCTGGTGATACAGATTTAAATATAACAATTAGATTAAGTGAAACAATAGTCTAAGATTAGTATCTTAGACTATTTATTTTTTTACTAATATATTGATAATGATATTTATTTAATAAAATAGGGAGATATTAAATATGGAAGATATATTAAAGAGAAAAGAAAAAGAGACATTAGAAGATTATAGATTCAGAATTAGACTAGCAAAAGTTAATAAAGAAGTAGATTTAGATTGGGGTGAAATAGTTGAACTATTGGGTTTAGAATGTTCACCAGATCATTGTAGAAAAATCTCATATGGTTTAAAAGAGGCACATGATTATATTAATTCAAACATTCCAAAAGATTTTAATGAAGAAAAATTAAATGATATAGAAGAAAAGATATTAGAATTAAAAAAGATTAGAGTACAAATATCTGATGAAAGAGCTTTAGTTAATAGAAAAATAAGGGAATATTCAAGGCTAGATAGTATAATTAATTTATTTAATAAAAAAATAAATGAGAAATCACATTATAAGCCACTTTTAGAAACTTATAATTACAAAAGATATGAGCCTTTAAATCAAGAAGCTATTATTCTTATTTCTGATATTCATTATGGATTGGAAGTAATTAATTCATTTAATAGATATAACACTGAAATATTTAAAGTACGAATAAATTATTTGAAAAGTAGGATTGTAGAATATTGTGAACTTCATAAAATTAAGAGATTGCATATAATGCTACTTGGAGACTTAATTTCTGGTCATATACATAATTCTATAAGATTAGAGAATAGAGAGAATATAGTTGAACAAATTATAGAAGTATCTGAAATACTCAGTGACTTTATATATGAGCTATCTCAGAGAATTGATGAAGTTGTAGTTTATTCAGTAGGAGGAAATCATGATAGAGTTCTTCCAAAGAAAGATGAAAATTTAGATAAAGATAATTTTACACTATTAATAGATGAATATATAAAATTAAGAATTAATAATATAAATAATGTTATATTTCAAAACAATGTACAAGACAATGATATAATAATAGCCAAAATATGTGGAAATACATGTCTAGGAGTCCATGGAGATAAGGATAAAATATCAACTGCAATTCCTAAGCTTACATCTCTAATAAAAGTCATTCCTGATTATATCTTCATGGCTCATCTACATAATTGTAAAGAAGATAGTTTTGGAGAAAGTGAAATATGTGTAAATGGAAGTTTCTGCGGAACAGATACATACGCTAAAAATCTAAGATTAAGTTCATATGCAATGCAAAAATTTATGATATTTAATGAAAATGGAAGATTGTGTACTTATAATATAAATTTAAGTAAACTATAAACTATTTATTAAGAGCTGAGTTAAGTTTATAGTTGTAGACTTATCTCAGCTCTTAATTGAACTGAATCTCCCTATTAACCACTAGGGAGTTAATTCTCTAGTGGTTTTTTTATGGTGGTGATAATAATATATGGCAGTAAATAAGAAAAAATGTTCTTGCTGTAAACAAGAAAAATATGAAGAAAGATATTTCTGGAAAAGTTATAGTTATATATATTTAGATAGTGGAAGATTACCTGTGTGCAAAGAATGTTTTAAAAACATCTTTGATAGACTAGAAAATAAATATAATAGCAATATAAAAGCATTAAAACATACATGTCTTAATTTTGATATTTATTTTGATGATAAGTTAGCAAGTGAATTGAGAAATAAAAAAATTGAAGACTTTATTGATGAATATATGAAGATTATTAATCGAAATTCAAGATATCGAGGAAAGGCATCAATTGATAATTCTATAGAAGATAAGATTAATTGTGGTTTTGAAGCAAATGAAGTAAAAATAAATAATGATATGGTTGAAAGATGGGGAGCTGGGCTAAGAGAAGAAGATTATATGTTCTTAGAAAATAAGTTTAACGAGTTTTCTACTGCATATCAATGTAAAAGACCTGCTGAAAAGATGCTATTAGAACAAATATCTAAATGTTTATTAAGAAGTGATGAGGCACTAAGAAATGGTGATGCTACAGGATTTGAGAAAATGAATACCTTAATATCAAAACTTATGAATGATGCAAATATAAAGCCTATTCAAGAAGCAAGTTTAGCGGAAAATGAAACTATTACATGGGGTACATGGATTGATAAGATAGAGAATTATAGACCTATAGGAGAGCCTTCAGAGCAATTTAAAGATGTAGATAAAATAAAAACATATATTAATAAGTGGTTTATAGGGCAAATGAGAAAAGTATTTGACTTAGCCAGTGAGGACAATCCAAATGACAACTAAAACTAGAAAGTTAGATAATCATGAGATTAATTCAGATAAAACTAAAGCTTTTGAAGAAGGTATAATTGAATGGACTAAGTTCTATAGAGAAAATCCTCATAGATTTTGTATAGATTATTTTGGACTCAATTTGTATTTAGTTCAAAGCATTTTAATATATATGTTTGACAAAGTTAACTATGCAATGCTTATATGTGCTAGAGGATTTGCAAAGAGTTGGATTGCTGCTGTATATGCATGTTGTAGGGCTGTTTTATACCCAAATTCTAAAATTGGTATAGCTGCATTTACTAAATCACAGGCAGAACTTATTATAAGAGAAAAGATAGAAAAAGAATTAGTAAAACAATCTCCTATGTTAGCTAGAGAGATTAAAAAGATAGAATATAATAATAAATTTTCTAAAGTAACATTTCACAATGGAAGTACTATAGAAGCTATAGTCTCAAATGAGCAATCAAGAGGTTTCCGTTTTAATATACTTATTGTAGATGAGTTTAGATTGGTAAAAAAAGAGATACAAGATAGAATTCTTAAACCATTTTTAAATGTAAGTAGAAATCTGAAATTTAAAAAAGATGGGAAATATGAAGATTATCCTCCAGAACCTAATAAAGAATTGTATTTAAGTAGTGCATGGTTTAGGATGCATGAAGCATATGATAAATTTAAATTGTATGTGAAAGATATGATAGATGGTAGAGATAAATTTGTACTTAATTGTAATTATAAACTTTCTCTTCATCATGGAATACTGGATAAAGAAAGAGCAGATGAAATGAAAAGAGAAATGGATGCCGTTTCTTGGATTATGGAGATGGAATCACTTTTCTTTGGAGAAAATGAAGATGCGATATTTAAATCATCTTATGTAAATCCATGTAGGACATTAAAAAATCCATTTTATCCTCCAACAGATTTGGAAGTGTTATCTGCTAAAAACGGAAAAATAAAGTGTAATCTACAAAAAAGAAAAGGTGAACTAAGGATAATTTCTGCTGACATTGCTATCGCAGAAGGAGACAATAATGATAACTCAGTATATACATGTTGGAGATTATTGCCCGAGAAAGATTATTATGAAAGAATGGTTGTTCATATAGAATCTCATAATGGTATGAAGCCAGATAAACAAGCAATAAGATTAAAGCAATTGTTCTTTGATTTTGAAGCAGATTTCTTAGTTATAGACACTCAAGGAGTAGGGCAAAGTGTTTTATCTGATTTACTTAGAGTTAATTATGATGATGCTAGAAATAAAGAATATAATGCATTTTCTCACACTAATACAAATCATTTACATAATAATTTTATTACGAAAGAGAATTATCCAGTTATATTTGAGATTAAGGCATATGGACAAATAAATCATGATTGTATAATTGGTTTACTGGATGTATTTCTAAAAAATAGAATAAAATTACCTATAAATGATGTAGAGGCTAATGATATGTTAAGTAGTACATCTGGGTATGCAAAGAAAAATTATACAGACCAAGCAAGAATGATATTACCATATAAACAAACTACACTACTTGTAAACGAATTAATTAACTTAGAAACTGTTAAAAATGATGGTCAAAAGTGGCTTAAAGTTAAAGAAAAAGGGAAAGCACGAAAAGACAGATATTCTTCTTTAGCATATGGGAATTATCTAGCAAATTTACTGGATATAGAATTAAAAAAGAGAAATAGTAAAGAAAATGGACAAATAATTTCATTCTGGTCAGGAGGTGGAAACCATAATAGAACTCAAAGGAGATAAAAAAGATTATACTTTAGACCAAATAAAATACTTAAATGAGCAACTAAGGCAAAGAAATTATGCAATGATAGAAAATACTATAAATCTGTCAAATGAAATGTATAAGATAAGAAATATAAGTAGAGACCAAGTAAGAAAAGCTATGACAGACCCTTACAAAAACGTAGAATTACTACAAAAGGTAAGTCTTTTACTTAAAGAAACGTCTGGCACATATAAAAGAATTCTAAATATGATTTCAACCATGAATACATTTGACCATTATATAATACCAGCAAATATTTCTAAATTCAAAGATAAAGATGATTATATCAACTCTTTTTTTAAGTCAGCTACATTTCTAAAAAAATATCAACTTAAACATATTTGTACTTGGATAACTGAAAAAGTATTAGAGCAAGGGGAAATATACTTATATAAAATTGAAGATTCAAAATGTATAATGATGCAACAAATACCAGCTTCTTATTGCACAATAACATCCAAAGTAAATGGGGTATTAAGGTATGGCATTGATTTACGAAAAATAAATAGAAAGACCTTATCAGCATTTCCAGTAGAAGTTCAAGACGCATATAAAAAATTAAATGATGGAAGATTAAAAAAAGAAGACTTAATAGAAAATAAGTACTATGAATTAAGTGATAACGCAGTAGCATTCAATATGGATATTGATTCAACAAAGGGAATACCATTTTTTAGCTTTTTATTTGATGATATTTTAGAGCTTGAAGATATGAAAGATTTAAAGGGTTCTAATGCTATTATTGAAAGTATTAAGCTAATACATGGAAAAGTACCTTATGGTAAAGATGGTGAACCATTAGTTGCATTTGATTTATTAAGTGCATACTACCATGATATAAAATCAAACTTACCAGCAGGGACATCTGTAGCAGTAACTCCACTAGATATGGAGGGGATTAATCTAAGTGATGGAAAATCAAAGATTAATGATTATGTTAAAGAAGCAAAAGAATTTATATTTGATAATGCTGGAATCAATACTGCTCTTTTTAACTCAGATAAAATAAACACAGAATCAATTGCAGATGGTGTTATAGCAGATAGTTTAATACCAATGAGAATTCAAAATGAAATAGAGACATGGATAAATTATGAATTAAATAAAAAGAACTCATCTAAAGCATTCCAACTTTACTTTGTTGGTACAACTCATTTTAACCAATCTAAGATATCACAACAACTTAGAGAAAATATAAATAGTGTAGGAGATAGCAGGCTAGTATATTTAGCTAGTACTGGAAAAGAGCCAATTGAAATTGCTAATTTATATAAAGCAGAACAACTAATGGAAATAGATGATTTGTTGCCAGTTAAACAAGCTTCATATACATTTTCAAATAATGATGCTGGAAGGCCTACTAATGAAGACAAAGGTGATGGTGGTACAAATGGAAATAAAACAGATAGAAAAGATGAAAACAAATAATAAAAGATTTATTATTGCATTTACGAGTGATAAAAAAGACGAATTAATGAAAAAAGGATTTACTTTTATTAATGAAAATAAATGTGGTGAAGAATCATTTTATTTATTTGAAAATAAGCCTGATGAGATACTTAATTTTAATAAGGAAGATTTTAAAGATATAAGTTTTAGCGATGTAATGTTTATTTAAGGAGGTGAGACGTTGAAAGTAGTTAGTATTCCATGTGGATTTGAGACATTTTCTAATGAAGAAGATGATAGAAAATTAAATGTAAAACTAAAAATTTTACATGAAGGTAAAAATTTAAATAAAACTAAGTTTCAGTTGTCAACTATAAATGAAGCAGAATCAACTTTATCAGATATACCAATACTTGGATACATAAAATATGATGAAGAAGAAAATGCAGTAGATTTTGACGAGCATAATATGATAACTAAAGTTGTAAAAGATGAGGATGGCTACTCTATAGAGTATAAATTTTTAGAAAGACCGCTTGGTGTGATTCCAAATAATACTGAAATAACTTATACAGAAGAAGATGGAAAGACATATCTAAACTGTACAGGGCTTATATGGAAACATTACTCTAACTCAGCATATCAATTATTGACAGAGTCAAAGTCAAAAAGTGTAAGTATGGAAATAGCAGTTGAAGATGGAGAAGTTGATAAAGCTGATGGATATTATAATATTAAAAAATTTAGTTTTTTAGGAATTACTATTTTAGGAGATGATGTTGCATCTGGAATTGAGGGAGCATCTATAAATACATATAGTAATTTTTCAAAATATAAAAAAGCAATTTATGATATTTGTAAAGAAATGTATTCGTTTAAAGGGAAGGAGGAAGATATATTGAGTACAAATAAAAACTATGGACTATCAACAGAAAATATAAGAATTTCTATTAATAGTCAATTAAAAAATAAGATGGTTGAGGTTGAAGACCCTTACTGGGGAGGAAAATATACAACTAGAGAATATTATTTAAGAACTATTCTACCAGAAGAAAAAATAGCTATCTTAGAGGATAGCACCAACTATGGTAATTATTATGGAATATCATATTCTATAGATGGAGATGATGTTGTTTTAGATTATGAAAACAGAAAATCATATATAGAAGAATGGAGAGAGAAAAAAGAAGGGGAAGTTATAGAAAACTTTTCTAAAGAAGATACTTTAAAAGATTTAGTCCTTGAGAAATTTAATGAAAAAGAGACTGAAATAAAAAATTTAAATGAAGAACTGGAAAACTTAAGAGAATTTAAAGCCGATAAAGAAATGGAAGAATATAAAGAAAAAATTTCTAATGTTATCTCAGAATTTAGTTCATTAACAGAGGATGAAGTTAAGATTTTTAAAGAATCGGCTATAAACAAAGAACTATCTTTAGAGGAACTAAGAAAAGAGTTAAGTTTACTTGATTATGCTAAGTTAAAAGAAAACACGAAGAAATTTAATTCTGATAAGGGACTTATAGTTGAAGAAGCAAAAATAAATTATTCATCTACATTAGAAGATGAAAATAAAAATACAAAATCATATGAACAAATATTAAAAAAACACTCAAATAAGTAGTGTTTATTTTTTATAAAAAAAATAGAAAAGGAGATATAAAAATGGCAGATAAAGCGATATTAAATTGTGATATAGATAAATATCCAGATGTTGTAACAGCAAAAAATGGAAGTGATGTACTAGAAAATGGTGCAATAGTTGCATTAGGTGGCTTAGTCGATTCAGAGCTAGGAAACGATTGTTATAAAATAGAAAAGTTATCAGAAGGATGCAGATTTGGAATTTTAGACAGTGTTGCACTTCAATATGATGAAAGATTAGATGAAAGAGATTATGAATTAAAAGCAAATGAAATAGATAGAGTTAGATTACCTCATAGGGGGTTATGTATGACATTAGCTAAAAAACATTTTGATGGTGTAGTAGCCGTTGGAGATGAATTAGAACTTAAAACAGATACATATAAGCTTACAAAAAAAACTACAGGTGCAGTAGTTGCAAAAGTTGAAGAATTATATAGTTTCAATGGACAAGAATCAGTATATGTATCTTTTATGTAATAACAAATAGATGAACTGGAGACAGTTTTTTAAAAATGAAAATGACTAAAGAAAGGTGGAAAAAAGATGGCTATAGATATGATAGCATTAAAAGATTTATCAAATGATATATTAAACGGAAAAGTAAAAAATTATGCTCAGTGTGAGGATGCATTAAGAAAAGAAATAATAGATATATGCGGAGGGAAATGGGGACAATATACGTTCTTTGAAAATAAATATAAGATATTTCAAATATTATCTGAAACAATAACTGATAAAGTAAATAGATTAACTGAAGAAGCATTTTCAGATTTTTGTGATGTAGAAAACTTTGATTTAGGGAATAAAAAAGAATTTACAGTTAAAAATACTGATTTATTAAGAATTGCAAATATAGCTGAAGGTAAAAATAGTACAAGAAGACAAAGACTATTAGGTAAAAAAGTTCCTACATCTGCATTTAAATTAGCAATAGCTATATATGAAGAGTTTGATAGATTTATAGCTGGAAGAATAGATTGGTCTGAAATGGTAGATAGAGTATCTTCTACATTTCAACATCATATAGCAGAGGCAATAGCATCTACTATGGAAGGGGCTTACGCATCTGTGCATACTAATTTAAAAACTAGTGCTGCTTATTCAGATAAGGACTTAAAGAAAATAGTTAATAAAGTAAAAGGTGCTACTGGACAATCTGTTGCTATATATGGAACTCCAGAAGCAGTAGGAAATATAGAAGGTGTTGGAGCTGACTTAGATAAAGATGACAAAAGAAATTTTGGATATGTTAAAAACTTTAGTGGAACACCTGTAATAGAATTACCTAACTATTATGATGCTGAAAGAGATAAATGGGCATTAAGTAATAGTATTTTATATGTTATACCAAATGATGAGAAGATAATCAAATTAGGCTTTGAAGGCGACACAATGATAATAGAAAATACTGATGGAATAGCTAGAGATGACCAACAAATAGAGATGTTCATGTCAAGAAAAATGCATTTAGGTGTTGTTGTTGCTTCTAAATTTGGAATGTATAAAATACAATAATATTATTTAGAAGGGAGATTTTTTAATGGCTGCTAAGACAAAAAAAGATGTTTCAGAGGAAGTTGAACAAATAAAAACTTCTAAAAAAACATATAAACAATTAAGAAATGAACTGAGGAAACTCAAAGATGAGATAGAAGTAGAGATAATGAACTTAGATACTGGAACAGTTTTATATAGAGATAGAGATGAAAGATTAGTCTTTGAAATGAATAAAGTGGGGGAAAAGACATTTATTATACTATCTGACTTATATGAAATATCAAACAAACATAGAGGTTATTTTGAAAACTATCTTATAACTATAGTGGATGTTGATAGTGATGATTATACTGTTGAGGATATATTGGAGTATTTAAGTTTAAAAGATGTTTATGAAGGTTTAGGTGGATATGATTTAGATTACATAAATTATATATTATTAAAATTAGATAATGATAGATTTATGAATATAGTTGAAAAAGCTAATTATGGTTTAATAGAGTGTTTAGGCTCAAGAGTAATCGAATTATATAAAAAGGGTAAGTTTGATTCTCATTATAAGGAACGTTTAATAGCTACTAGACTAGGTTTACAAAGTTTATTTGAAGATTAAAGGTGATGTTATGGCTACACCAATAAAAGATATATATAAGCAATTTCTTTCTCTAATAAATGATGAGGAGATGCTATTACTTGAAGAAGAAATAATTGAGGATATGATGTATTCATATCTTCAAAAGGCTACATTTGATTTTTTTGAATGTAAAAAAGATTTATCTATAATAGGACAAGAAGAATATTGTATTACAATTCCAATTGACCAGTCAGAATATGTTTTTAATCAAATTAATAAAAATTATGATATTAATTTAATTGGTAAATCTACAAATAAAGAATATGAAATCAATAGAGATTATACTATAGAATTTAAAGAAGAAAATTGTGTAATAACCTTTGAAACAGAAACAGAAGAAGAGGTCTTATTTAAGAGTAAATATTTAGGTGAAATAGTTTCAGACCTTAATTTAGATGAAATAATTATATTAGCTTATGGAATGATGATTTGGTGGCTTCAACCTAAGATTCTTAGAGAAGAAAATTTAAAACAGATGTTAACTGACTCAGATTATAATACTAAGTCTGGTGCTAATATGTTAGCAAAGCTTTGTTTGTTAGAAGTTCAAATTAGAGAGCACCTTGCCAAATACAAGACAAGATATGTATATAAAGGTTTTAAAGGTTGGGATAAAATTGAATAGTTATATTAGTAATTATAAAAAAAGAATTGGACTAGGATGCTCAACTCCTAAAGAAAAAAGAATATTACAACTAAGATTAAGTTTTAAGAAATATTTAAAAGAAACACCAACCTGTATTGAAGTACCAATAACTGATATAGATGAAGTTTGTATAACAGAAGATACTAAAAAAGCTGTAGTTGCAATTAATGATATAACTAATAATGATAAAAGGTCACTAGATGAAAAAAATCTATTAGTTGAATCTGATTTAAATGTAGACATAGGTTGTTATCTTTTTTATGATAATTGTTATTGGTTGACTATCTTTAAAGAACATAAAGAAATGGATACATATAAGCATTTTATAATAAAAAGATGTAATCAATTCTTCAACTACAAATATAAAGGTCAATCATATAAGATTCCACTCTCAGTAGAAAACTTAACTTTATATTCTGATGGTATGGCAGATAATAAATATACATCTGTAGCAGATACAAAAAGACAACTTTATTTTGGAAGTAATCATATAACTAAAACTATAGATATTGACACTAGAATAATGTTAACTGGCAAAACTGTATTTAGAGTTACATCGGTAAATGACTTTGAGTATAATGGCAGAGAAACAGGCTCAGATGGACTTATTAAAGCTATATGTTTACAAGATGCTTTAATTTCAAAAGATGATACAATAAATAATATTGCTTATAATGAGCTATCTGAAAATGATAATGTAATTATACCTTTTAACAAAATAATAGGCGATGAATTTATAAACCTAGGAGAAGAAAATGAATACACTATAGACTACATGAGAGACGTTGAGTGGGTCTTAGACAAGCAGTATAGATTTTGTAATATAATTAATCAGAACGAGAAAACATGCATGCTACAGAGTGGTGTATTGGCTAAATACTCTGGTTTGGCAATATCTCTATTAGCTAAAGATAAAGAAACGAATGAGATAATAGACACCAAAAAGATAATACTAAGGGGGTAGGTATATGAGTTTATATGGTTTTCCCTAACAAGTTAATTTCAAATATTGGAACAACTCTAATGTCAAATCAAGATTTTGCTAAATTTATGATTTACAATGATGAATCCCAAAAAGATATTTTATCTATGCCTGATATAAAAAACCCAGTTAAAGAGCTTAGAAACAAGAAGGTATTTTTAAATAGAAGAGTGGAAAAAGTATTAAAAGAAGCAGATATATCAGTTTTCATAATTATGTCAGAGTATAGACCATGTTCTGAGGGAAGTAGGACAGTTAAAAAAACAAAGATAGAAATTGGTGTTGTCTGTCATGATGAATGCCAAGATACAGCAAATGGCCTAAGAGATGTTGCGTTGATGTGTTGCATAGTCGATATAATAACTCAAAATGAGGAAATAGCTGGTATAGGTAAGATTAAGTTAGAAAATGTATATCAAATGTATAATTTAAGTACTGATTATAATGGATTTGTAATAACTGTATCTGCTGAAAGTTTTGGTGATATGTAATGTTAGAAAATTACTATATTACAGGACTTCCAATTAAACTAGGTGAAACACTAGGAACTATATATCAACCTACTATTGAAGAGCTTATTAATTCAGATATGGCTAATTTAGAGATGGTCAACCCGTTTTTAATACTTGAGAAGAGTTATTCTCAGCTATGTAACGAGGAATCATTTGAACTAAAATGTAAATATGACACTATACCCATCTTAGATTTAATGATGTTAACATCAAGGAAAAACTCTTCTGAGAAAGTTGAATTAATTAGTGATAAAATAAAAAAATCTTTATCTATATTATATAAAACTGATATTAAAAATATTGAGTATATGAATAATATTAAAATTGGTATTTTAATCAAATCAGAAGATAAAAAGAAAAATGCTTTTATAAGCAGAGAAGATTTTGGATTAGTATCAGATTTAATTTTAGAAATGTTTTGTATTGATAAAAAAAGCTTCCAAGATGATGAAGATAAATGGATTGAAAATACTGGTTCTGAGAGAGAAAGAAAGTTAATTGAACACTTCAAAGAAAAGGAAAGAAAAAAAAGAGAAAAAGAAGCATATCATTTATGTGATTATATAAATATAGTTCAAAATATAGATGGGCATATTCATATAAATGAAATATTAAAAATGACTTATTGGCAACTGATTAATATTTATAAGACTAAAATTCAATTTAAGAATTATAATGAAAACTTAGGTTATGCATGGTCTTTTAAATACCAAATTGGAGCAGATAAGATGAAACATTGGTCTAAAGAAATAAAAATACAAACTAGCACTGTTAAATAGCAGTGTTATTTTTATGTAAAAATGAGAGGATGATTAAATAATGAGATTTGCGATAAAAGATGCAAGTAATATAATAGTAAAAAATAAAACAACTGGAGAACCACTTTTTTATACAGCAGATTTAAATGCTTTTAACTTTAAATTGGATTCAGAATCAGTTTATGCTAAAGCGAAAGGTGCGAATGCCATTGCCTTTGATGGGAGCGTGACTTGTAGTTTAGCACTTGAGCAAGAGGTAATACAAATGCCACAACTGGCAATGCTATTAGCTTCTGATATGGTTGAAGAATCTGCTAAGGTTGGTAAAAGAAAACTATTAACTTCTGATAGTACTAAGAAAGTTACTTTAGCAAATGTAAAACCAGTCACTAATAGTATATCTGTATATAGTGTTGAAAAAGATGGTATATCTTTAGTTAAGAAATTACAGTTTACTTCAACTGTAACAGGTTCTAACACAGAGATAACAATATCTACTGCTGATTTTAATGCAGGAGATAAGGTAGCGGTATTTTATTTAGAAGAGTTACCAAAAGCAAAAGTTATAAAAATAAAAGAAGAATCTACTGCTCCAAATTATGTAGTAGAGGCAGATGTTATGGCTAAAACTGCTGATGGTGAATATATGGTATTATATATGACTATTCCAAATGCAAAAGCACAAAGAAGTATAGAGTTAAATCTTACTGCTGAAAATCCATCTGGATTTAATATGACACTAGATGTTTTACCAGATGAAAATAAAGAATATGTAACATTTGCATTTGTTGGAAATGAAGATGTTAGCCCTGTTAGAATGGCTTCTATGTTAGGTGCTGAATTAATAGACGAAAAGGATGTTAAATCTAAGAAATAGTGAATTGCCCTACTCTTAATTGAGTAGGGGTTATTTTTTTAAGTTCAAATATAATTTTAATCGGATTTGAACTTAAAAAAATGAAAGAAGGTGATAAATTGGTATTTTTAGATGATAAGTTTTTATTCGATAATATATCTAGTGAATCTATGAACATCAAGTTAGTTACATTGGGCGATGATGATATTTTAAATGAATACGGATTACCTTATGAAGAAGCAATTAAATCTGATAATACTTTTAATAAGAATCCTTGTTACTCGGAGGATGAAACTACTATTGAACCCATAACATTACAATTCTGTTTGTGTAGTGAACATGGAGAGGCTTATGAGTGGGATGATTATACTTTAGAGAATATATGCAATTGGTTTTGGCAGAGAGAATTTAAACCATTTATATCCTTTGACAATATAGAAGAAATTTATTATTTGAAGGCAAGAAAGATAACAAAAAAGTATACAAAAGATAAAAAAGGTGTATTGGAAATAGAGTTTCAGCCATACACAAATTATGCTTATAAAAACTTTCAAAAGGTGATAACTGTTAAAGATACAAGAGAAATTAAACTAAATAATGTATCTAATGTAGATGAAGAATATGCCCCAGTAATTGATATTGAGTGTTTGAAAGAAGGAGATATAACTATTAAAAATGCTAGTATTAGTGATAATGAAGAAGATATTTTAACGATAACTGGATTAAAGTTAAATGAAAAAATAACAATAGATAATTTATACTATACTGTTTTAAATGACAATGGAGAGAATAGATTTAATATTGTTAATAGAAAGTGGATTAGGTTAAGAAGAGGTGTAAATATATTGAGATTTACTGGAAACTGTAAAGTTTCTATTAAGTGTAAATATCCAATAATAAAATAAGGGAGAGGTAGATATGAATAAGATACAAGTAGATAAATTAATGCAAGATGAGGTTAGAGCTATTATACCTATTGTAGATGAGAATGGTAAAGAGGAGTACATAGAGGTTAGAAATCCTGATAAGAAAACTAAGGAAGAGATATTAAATAAAATATGGGCTGGTATGGAAAATCCAGATTTAGCATTGTCTCAAGAAGATATTCTTAAAATGTTGGTTGATGAGTTGACTAATATTGAACTAAATATTGAAATAGAAAATTTAATAAATGGTAATATATCTAGTGAATTAGAAACTGTGATGTATCACATAGGTCAAATAGAAAATGAATTAACTGCATCTTTATTAATGAATACTGAGATTAAGTTAGGTCAGTTAAAAAATGAAATGTTACAAGATAGAGTACTTAAAGAGACTGAGGAAATTGAAAAGATGAATAATATCAAAGATAAGGTAGTGAATTAGATGGTATTTAAATCATTAGACGAAGTAGTTGCTTATACTAAAGTTAAGATTGCTGCATCTATGCCAGAAGTTGGAGAAGAAATGAAGGAAATTATGAAAGAAGAGGTAGTTAAACAGGCTTATGGAAGTTTTATTCCAACTATTTATGAAAGAACAGGAGATTTATTAGATGCTTCCGAAATAGCTGAGATTACTGCAAATTCTGTTACATCTGAGATAAAAGATAATGGAGGATGGAGTTCTCTTAGAGGTGGTCATTTCTTTCCTATGTATGGGTTTGAAGGTGGTAGTGTTTGGACTCATGGTAGCACTAAAGAAGAACCTAAGTTTAGACCAAAGACAAATATAATGAATGAAAGTGAAGCTAAAGTAAGAACTAAGATACCAAAGTGCTTTAAGTCTAAAATGAATGAATTAGGTGTACCATTAGGATAAGATTTTATCTTTGTCGAATTTTAGTGGTTTAAACATAATATATTGACTGATATAATAAAATCATAGAATATTTTAGGGGGAAATATATTATGTTTAAGAAAAAGTTAATAACTGTAATAATGAGTTTGGCTATGATTAGTATAGGGAGCTTTTCATATGCACATTCAGGAAGAACTGATTCATCTGGAGGCCATCGTGACAATAAGAATAAATCTGGATTAGGAAGCTATCACTATCATTGTGGTGGTTATCCAGCTCATCTACATAATAATGGTGGTTGTCCTTATACTAGTGGAGGAAGTAGCTCTGGAACAACAACCACTTCAGTTAATAATGAAGAAAAACAAAAAAAATCTGTTGGAGAAAAAGGATATAATCAAGGATACGAGGATGGGTATAAAGGAAGTTATAGTTCAGCAAGTTATAGTGGAGATTATAGTGATACATATGAATCAAAGTACTCAGAAGGATATGAAAAAGGAAAAGCTAAATTAGAAGAAGAAGAAAAGGCAACTGAAGAGGCTGGATATAATTTAGGACTTACAGGTGTTAAATCTAATAATAAATATGAAAAAGAAGCTTTAAAAAGTGCTTATGATACTGGATATTCGAATGGATACAATGAATATAAGACTAAAAAGATAGAAGAATATAAAGCTAAGGGAATCGAAGATAGTAATAAAGATAAAGAGAAAATGACTTTTGAAGAAAATATAGATTCTGAGTTTAAAGATGCTTACAATAGTGCCTATGATGAAATACAAGAGCAATTGAAGAATGATTATAATACTCAAGGATTTGAGAGTGCTATCAAAGGAGAAAAATTTGATACATCAACTATAGGTAATGTTAAATATTCTAATTGGTTTAAAGAAGGATATGATAATGGTAAAGTTAAGTTACCTAAAGTAAAGGAAGATATATATAATCAAGGATACAATGAAGAAGATTTTAGTGTACCAAGCGAAATGAAGTCTATTGAGACTAAGTTAAAAGGTATATATGATGATGGATTAGAAAAAAGAGAAGAAGAGAAAAGTAGAAATATTACATATGGTGTTGGAGCTGGAACTGTAGCAGTAGCTGCTGGAGTAGTATATAGAAAGAAAAAGCATAAAAAGATATAGATACTAGATATACCAATGATGACAAGTGTATGACAAATATAATTTTAAGTATATTTATTTGAAATATATAAGGGAGGTTGTATCTGTGGGATTTAATTTTAGAAAGAGCATAAATCTAGGTGGTGGAGTAAAATTAAATTTAGGGAAGAAAAGTGTAGGGATAAGTGCTGGTGTTAAAGGTGCTAGAGTATCAGTTAATTCAAAAGGAAGAAAATCGGCTACATTGAGTATACCTGGGACTGGAATATCATATACAAAAACTAGTACAAAGAAACGTAAACCTAAATAGATAGAAACAGGTATTAAAAGACAATCAATTGAGGTTGTCTTTTTTATTGAAGAAATATAATATTTTACATATTATTAAAAAGTAAATTATGAATTATAAAAATAATAAAAACGATAAGTATTAAAATTCCAATAGACATTTGTATTTTTTTATTATTTTTATAATTTATCCATGTCATTATACTTAATAGAGTTATGAATAATAAGATTATAACTGTTAATGGTATTTTAATTATATTTAATAATTCTAAAATTACTAATATCATTGATATTACTGAAATTATTAATGCTAAATCAGATAAGGATTTCTTTTTCATAAGATACCTCCAGTTTATATTGTATATTTATTATAAACTAATAATCGATTTGAAATTATTTTAATATAATAAAGAGATATTAATTATCCTCTTTTAGTCTCTCATATGCATTATCTATTATTCTATCTATAGCTTTTTTATCCACTTCATTTAGTTGCATGTATTTCCTAAGAACTTCTTTGACTTCATCATTGCAATTAGTATTTTTTAAGAATTTATTTATATCTTCTAAAGATTTAATGTCTTTTTTTTCATCAAGTATGTTGCTTATAGAAGTATCTTCATGTATATTTAAATTTACTGAATAGTTAGTTTTTGTATAACCTAATAGATAATCTGTAGTTACATTAAAATATTTAGCTAATTTGACAATAGATTCTGCAGGCGGAGTTCTTTTTTCATTTTCATACATACCTATAGTACCTTGCGTAACATTTAGAAATTCAGCTAATTCATGTTGTTTTAATCCAAATTTAATCCTAAGTTTTTTTAATCTTTTTCCGACCATGTACTACACCTCCAAATGTATTATAACACAAAAACTTACAATATATTATGTTTGACATTACTAAAAGTTGAGTGTATTATATAAATACTTAGAGTATTATAAATACTTAGAGTATTAAAAAACAATTCCTTGAAGAGAAGTACAAAAACTAAATAGTAATATGATTGTTTGAGGTTTTGTGCCACTTATAAGTTTGGATAGATGAGGTAAGAAAATAAGGTAAAATAAAAAAGTTTTCTAAAATGAAATATATAGGATTGAACAAGAACAAATCAATACATTATGATTTGGAATTATTAAAAAATAGATTATCTTGTATAATAGCTACTATATGATATAATACTATAAGTTAAATAGTTTTAAGTAAGGAAGGTAAAAATAATGAATGAATTATTACATAATGAATATATGCAAAGAAATTTAAATGCAAGTAAATACACTAATGAAGTTATCTTAGGAGATTGTTTGAGTATATTAGATAAATTAGATGAAAACAGTGTAGATTTAATTTACTTAGACCCACCATTTTTCACACAAAAGAAACAAAAATCAAAGAGCAAGGATAATACTGTAACATACAGCTTTGAAGACAAGTGGAATTCTATAGATGATTATAAAAAATATATTACAGAAAGATTATATAAAATGAAGAGTGTATTAAAAGATACTGGAAGTATCTTTTTACATTGTGATAAATTAGCATCACATTATTTAAGAGTAGCTTTAGATGAAGTATTTGGATATAATAATTTTCAAAGTGAAATAATCTGGAGTTATAAAAGATGGTCAAATTCTAAAAATGGATTACTAAACTCACATCAAACAATATATTTCTATAGTAAGAGTAATAACTTTAAATTTAATAAATTATATATTGATTATTCAGCAACTACTAATATTGATCAAATTTTACAAAAAAGAGTTAGAGATGAACATGGTAAGTCAAAGTATATGACAGATAAAGAGAACAATGTAATTATAGATGCAAATAAAAAGGGAGTACCTTTAGGAGATGTTTGGGAAATACCATATTTAAATCCAAAAGCAAAGGAAAGAACAGGTTATCCTACTCAAAAACCAATTTTGTTGTTAGAACAAATTATAAAAATTACAACAGATGAAAATGATATTGTATTAGATCCTTTTTGTGGTAGTGGAACAACTTTGGTAGCATCAAGTTTATTGCATAGAAATTACATCGGTATAGATATAAGTGAAGAGGCAATAGAACTATCAAAAAAAAGATTACTGGAAAAAATAAAAACTGAATCTTCCTTATTGAAAAAAGGTGTTGATAAGTATAAAACTAAAACTGAATTAGAGTTACAGATATTGTCAATATTTAATGCAGTAACAGTACAAAGAAATAAAGGTATAGATGGGTTTATAAATACAGGAGATTCAAATCAATTAATATCCTTAAGAATACAAAAAGAGAACGAAAAATTGAGTGAAGCAATAGGACATTTAAAGAAATCAAGTGAATCTAAAAACTGCTCGTATATGGTACTGGTAAGAGTAAGTGATGAAGACATTCCAATTGATTTAGATGAAAATATTTTAATAATAGATAAATTTGATTTGGCAGTAAAAAATTGGATTCATAAATTATATAAAGAGTAGGTAAATATTATTATATACCTACTCTTTTATATTATTGTTGTATTTTATCATAGTATGAAAAACCATTGCTGTTTTCTTTTGTAAATTTATCAAAGATGTGTAAAATATCAATTCCTGAATAATTATAAATATAATTAAAAGCATCTTTCCCAACATATGCTTCTCCATTTTTTTTATATAAAGCAGTTACTTTTGATTGTATAGTTTTTGCTTGTTTTCGTTCAGGCATAAAAAACATTATTCTGACTGGAATGAGACCTTCAGATAGAATACCTTTAATTTTATTTTCTTCTTTTTTAGTATGATCTCCATCTGTAGTGGCATCTTTCCATTTTATTTCATGAGCTTTATTATCCCAATGAGTATAACAATCTATTTGAAATTTTTTTGGAGATGAGCTTATTTTATTATAGAATATATATTCTACACCACCAAGTGCGATGATAGCAATATCTTCAATTAATGCTCCAGCATACTTAAATACAAATCTACCTATATTTTGATAAGAATCAATTAGTTTATGTTCATTATCTTTGATACCAAGAATAGTATAAATTGTAAAATGTTCATTGGAATCATGTTCCATCTCATCTAATCTTTCAGATATCGATTTTTGTAAAGCATTCCTATAAACACTTATGATTTTATCAATGTAATACAATTTAATATTAACTAGTTCATTAGCATCTACATTTTTAATATCAATAAAAAAATTTTCAAATAAATCATTAATGATTGCAGCTGTTTTAGATTTTTTACCCATATAAGTTCCTCCTTTCATAATTTATAAAATACTATTACATATTAGCATAATTTGTAAAAAAAGACTATATAACTAAGATATTTATAGAATATGCTTTATGTCTAACTTCATGTAATAAGTTTTATAAAATATAAAGTTGCAATATTAGGATAATTATTTTAATTATCCTAATTCTAAAATAATTATATTATAATATACGCGAAGAAACAAATAATAAGCAAAAGCAGATTATACAGGCTTAATACTTAGAAATAAAGGATTAGTAACTATAACTCAAATAGCAAAAGATTATGGTATGAGTGGTAAGGCTATGAATAACAAATTGAATGAGTTAGGAATTCAATTTAAACAGAGCGGTCAATGGTTATTAGAAAGTGATTATCAAGCCAAAGGATATACACATTCAAATATAATTGATATCGTAAAAGCTGATGGAGTTCCTGATATTAAAATAAATACTAAATGGACTCAAAAAGGAAGATTGATGATATATGAAAAACTTGAATCTATAGGAATATTGCCCACAATAAGAGAAACATGGAGCTTATATGACGGAGGACAAGATAGAAGAAAAAGTTCGCTAAACTAAATAAAATTAAAATATATATTTAATAACTGTCAAGGGGGCGATGTTTCATAGCTGCCTTGTTAAAGATGAAAGAGCAAAATGATATAATTTCAAGACATTGTAAGGGGGTCGTGAAACACGAGGTCGTTTATATGGGACATAAGAAGATATCAATAATTACATAATGAGGTATTACTAAAGAGGTTAGTATGTGGTTATTGATATCGCTCTAATCTCTTTGGTGAAAATAAAATTTAAAGGGAGATTAGAATATGAATAATTTGATGATGTTTGAAGGTAAAGAAGTTGAAGTATTTGAGTTTGAAGGCAAGGTTTTATTTAATCCAAAACATGTGGCAAAATGTTTAGAGGTTTCAGATGTTAACAGCAGTATTAGAAAATTTAATGATAATCAGTTAGTCAAGTTGACTAATTCTAAAATGCATAATATGCAGTTTAGAAAATTACATAATACAGGAGAGAATTTTCTTACTGAAAGTGGAGTGTACAAACTGATTTTTAAATCCAAAAAGAAAGAAGCGGAGAGGTTTCAAGATTGGGTATTTGATGAAGTTCTACCAAATATACGTAAAACTGAGTCATTCAGTATGAATACAAGCAATATAAAAGAGGTATTAATGCCAGTTATGATAAATGGCATGATTGCAGGTTTTGAACAATTCTCAATAGAAAATGATAGAAAGATAGAAATTAGATTCAGCCAAATAAAAAATAGAATGGATGAAAAAATTAATGAAGTAGAAAATTTAATTGGATTTAGGTCTAAAAATATAGTTGTGTTATCAAAATTACTAAAAGCAAAGTTATCTTATATTAAAGGTTACAATGTTACTGCTAATGATTATGACTACATAACTGTAACAACTAAAATTTTTGCAAGATATAATGTTGCTAAGTGGGAAGACATACCTATTTCTAAATTCAATGAAGTACATGCTCTGATTGATACTTTGGAAGAAATAGATGACATATATACTTGGAAGAATTAAAAAATCCCAACTCTGGGGATTTAATTAAAAATAATAAATAATCTCCACCATTGGCGATTTTGGAAATATGGTGTAAATATAATAAGATTAGTAACTCTTATAGATTTTTAAATAAAACAAGAGCCACTAATCTTATTATATTTGTAGAATAGTAAATATTTTATTTAAATTTATAAAAAACAAATAAAACGATAAAAAACAAAATTAAATAACAATATATTACATATTTTTCCATTTATAGAACACTAAAAAAGTGTTAAAATTGTTATAGCAAATGATAATTCCGGAATATTTTGTTTGTATAAAAAGAAATATTAGGGGGCATTATTGTGTTTAAAATAGCTATATGTGAAGATGAAGAGATTCAGAGAACTATAATGTTTGAATATATAGAAATGTTTTTACAAGAAAATAAATACAAAATTATTAATTTCGAAAATGGAGAAGAATTGTTGAAGAATTATACTAAAGTAGATATAATTTTTATGGATATAGAATTCAAACATTTTGAAGGGATAAATGGGTTAGATGCAGCAAAAGAAATAAGAAAAATAGATAAAGATGTTTCTATAATATTCACAACCGCATTTACAGAATATGCTCTACAGGGTTATGATGTTGGAGCATATAATTATCTAGTAAAACCAATTTCATATAATAAATTTGAAAGCATGATGGCAAAATATTTTTTTGAAAAAGCTAAAGAAAAAAAACTAATTGAATTTAAAGTGAAAGATGGAACAAAAGTTATAAAATTAGAGTCAATAGTATGTATAGAAAGTGTGGGCAAGTATATAAAAGTTCATACTAAGACGGAAAGTTTTTTTACATGTACCAAAATTAAAAAAATAGAAGAGAGTCTTCCCCATGAAATTTTCTTTAGATGCCACAAAAGTTTTTTAATAAATCTATTAGAAGTTAGAGACTACAATCATAGAGAAGTAATATTAGGAGAAAGAGAAGATATAAAAGCAACCATTTCTTACAGGAAATATAATAGTTTTAAAGAAATTTTCACCTCGCTTGTATGTGGCAAATTTTAAAATGAAAATGAATAAAAAAAATCATTTTTAGTCGAAAAATGAATAAATATATTCTCAAAATTACGTTAAATCCGTTTTTCGCTACGTTCATGCCTATTCCCTTGATTTTTTATTGAAAAGAATTTATTATATACTTAAAAGATACGTATCCTATTTTTAGAAATTTCTAACAACAATCTTGAAGCGTTTTTATTAAAGATTTTAAAGTATATAATAAAATTATAGGGGATGACATATATGGAAAAATTAAGAAATTTCACAAATAATACGGGTGTGATTAAAGCGTCTGAAATATTTAGAGGTAATATATTAGAGAAAAATGAACAACGTATTAATATGATTAAAAAGATAACAGACGATGATTTGCTAATCAAGATTGAAAAGTTTTTTAAATACATAAATGAATATAATTTGCAGGGTGTTCAATATATAATAGAAAATGAGTTATTCTATGAGAAAATTCCAGATTATGTAATAAATAAATACATAATTAAATTAAATAAATATTGTAATATAGAAGATTTTAAATATGCGTACAAGTTAAAAGCCCAAAATGGTTTTAGAAGGACTATGGATTATTTAGTTAGAAAAAAGCATTAAGATAATTAAATTCAGATATATTAAAGACAATCAATTTTGATTGTCTCTTTTTCATTGGATGAGCTGGGGTAACTAATTGCAATGATGACAAAAGTATGACAACAGATGATGTGTTAAAAAAAATATTTATTAATTGAGGTGATAATATGAGCAAATATAAAATTAAAGCAATACAAGCAATGCCTGAATTATCAGGTAAAGATGCTGAATTATTTATAAGGCAAGTATTTAGTGAACCAAGTCAAAAGGAAATAGAAAGAAATGAAAGACTGCTTAAGAAATTAACCTCCTGTAAGATTCTCTAAGGCTTTCTGAGAATGATTACTTGTGTTTATACCTTGATTGCTTAGAATCGAATATAAGAGGTTGGTTTTTTATGCTGAAAGTGTTGGAATTTCAACAAGTGTTCCTGAGAGGAACATTTTGTTTGGTGTTTAGCTACCATAAGAGCTTATTTCGATATTTGAGTGGTCACTACTTTGAGTGTGATGGGATTGAGGGTATACCAAATTAATAACCCCTCTTGATATAATAATTCTCCACTAATGGAGAGTAGAAATATAATATAATAAAGGGCGTCCACAGTGGACATATGTTGGAATTTCAACGTTGGACTAGCGTGGTACTAAAAAAAATAAGCATCTCTGGTTGTTGAGATACTTATTTTAGGTTGTTTTTATCTTGTATTAGTTTATCTACTAAATTGGAGGTGGATAGTGTAAATTTATTAGAAATTGAGAATTATAATGGTTTTTTAATATAAGTATATTTGATATAATTGTATTATAATAGTAGAGTAACTAGTAGAGGAGAAGTAAATATGCTAAAAAAAATTAAAGTAAATCTTTTTGATAAGCAAGTAATAGAAGCCTTTGTTAAAGATATTTCATTTATAAGTTTGATAATATCATTTATTTTAATTTTTGTTGAAATTCCAAAAGATTTAAAAATCATATTTGGCATAGTATTTGTAATTTTTTTATTATGTATTTATATTAGTACATGGATATATGCAAATATTAAGTGTAAAGCCATATTAAATATAAATAATTCAATCCTTGAAATAAGAATAGCAGATATATTTGAAGAAGAAGATTTAAAAGTAATAGCATTTAATGAGTATTTTGATACTCAGGTGGATAATAAAGTGATATCAGAGACAAGTTTAAATGGTATGTTTATAAAACGTTATATAGATAATGTGGATGATTTGGATGAGAGCATAAAAACAGATGCTTGTATGAATAGTAAAAAGATAGGAATGAATGAATCTAGATTATTAGGAAAAAAAGAAAAATATAAATTAGGAAGTGTTTTTGAATATAATGGTTATTTATTGACTGCATTTTCAAAATTTGATAATGATAACAAAGCTTATTTAAGTATGAGAGATTATATTGATTTCTTGCTTAGTTTTTGGGATGAAATAGATAGAATATATAGTGGTAGAACTGTTGCTATACCTTTACTTGGTTCAGGAATAACAAGATTTCGAGAATATCATTTATCAGAACAAGAATTATTAGAGTTATTAATATGGTCTTTTAAAATAAGTAGAGTTAAGTTTACTTATCCTTCAAAAGTAAAAATTATTATATATGAAGTAAAAAAGGATAAAGTAAATTTTTACAAATTAAAGGGGTGTCAATAATGTCTTACAGGAATGGAACTTATGTAGCTTTTGATGGAAATGGAACTATCAATCCAACTCAAGGAGATATGAAGTATTATGGCCTTTTGCAAAAATGGAATACAGATAAAAGATTTGATTTAAATTTTAGTGATAGTCATAAAAAAACCTATCAAGTTAATGATAGTAGCCAAAAAAGAACTTTAGAACAAAGACTTTTAGAAAGGATGAGAAAGTCTAAAAATATGCTTTTAATTGTTTCTGAGAATACAAATTGGGATAGAGGTATGTTAAACTTTGAAATAGAAAAAGCTGTTGACTACTATAAAATGCCTATAATTATAGCTTATACAGGTTATGCATATATATTAAATCCAATTGGATTAGAAAAATTATGGCCTAAAGCGTTGTATGATAGAATAAAAAATAATACTGCCAAGTGTATACATATTCCTTTTAAAGAAGTTGTTATAACTGCTGCTATTTCGCAATTTAGTGTTCATAATGAAGTAGGAGATATGTTAAATTCTCCAATGTGTACTTATAGTGAAGAATCTTATAGAAATTGGAGACTATTATAAAATAAAATTATGATAAAAAAGATAGCAATTCGCTATCTTTTTTATGTTAAGGGAGTGATAAATGTGCAATTAATAATCAATTTTAAAAATATAGATGAATATATGGACTTTTCAAAAAAATGGGATTATCCATATGTAGATGTAAGAGAATCAGATAATAAAGTTAAGGATAAAGAAGTATTTAAAAAAAATGATTTTTCAAATAATAAAGTAGATATTCCAAAACATTTAATATACAATTATGATAATGAAATATGGGCAGGTAAAAAAATGAAAATGGCTAAGATGGCAAAAGAAAACAACTATAGTTTGTTTATGTTTAATTATATGATTTACTTTGTAGATGATAAATATGAATATTACAGAATAGGCTCTAGAGATTAGATTGTAATTTACCCTAAAATATTGTACGATTAAATCAAATAATATTTTGGAGAGTGAATATTGTGAATAAACCATTAATTTTTATTTCTCATATAACTGAGGAATCAGAGCTTGCAATTGAAATAAAAGATGCACTAGAAGAAGCTTTTTTAGATAAAATTGAAATTTTTGTTTCTTCTGATGGAGATTGTATTCGTTTGGGAGAAGAGTGGATAGATGTTATTATAGAATCTTTGAGAAAGTCTGCAATAGGAATTATACTTATTAGCTATAAATCAGTAGAAAGACGTTGGATAAACTTTGAAGCAGGAGCATTTTGGATGAGAAATATCCCCATTATTCCTATTTATCACTCAGGAATTACAGAACATGATGTACCAATTCCTATAAACATAATGCAAGGTAAAATTATATCTGAGCTTGATAGTATTTTAATGAGTATATCTAAAGAGATTAATGTAGAAATAAATCAAGTTAATATAACAGAGTTTAATAAAAAAGTAAACGAATTGCAAGAAAAATATACTTTTTGGGATAAAGTAAATGAAAATTTTGAGAAAATATATAATATGGATGAGAGAATCACTAAATATTTAAAGTCTAAAGGAGTTGCTAATTTACAAGTCATGAAAGATGAATTGTTTAATCCTATACATAATTTTTTAAATAATACATTAGTCAAAGATGGCATAATTACCATTGAAAGGTATGGAGGTGTAGATTTTACCATGGATGGTACTGTTAAGAATTATAGGTTTACATTAACAACTAAAGGTAAAGAAATTGTTCAACATAAGAATTTTAAATTTTAAATAAATCTTTAAATAGTTTTATAATTAATTGAGCTGAAATTATAGAAAATCCTTCTATTTTAATAATAGGGGATTTTTTATTATGTTGATTTAATCTATAAAATGGTATAACAAGTATTATGTATATTAGTAATTTCAATGATGACAGATGTATGACATATTTAATAAACAAAAAGAAGAGTCCTATTTATCCTCTTCTTCACGTTCTTGTTTAAATAATAATGAGTCGATTAATTTAAATGCAGTAACAAAATTTTCATGATTCAATGCTTTAATTCTATCAAAATATACAGCATAATCTAAGTCTACCATATATTTTTTCATTTCTTCAGAAGGTTCTTCATTTAAATATGCCATAGGGTCTTTTCCTTTTGAAGAACCTAATAAAAAGTCAGTTGTTACATCAAAATATTCAGCTAGTTTTACAATAACATCTATTGGAGGAATTCTTTTTCCTTGTTCATAAAATCCATAAGCACTTGTTGTGACACCAATGCTGTTTGCAACTTCCTTTTGTGTCAATCTCTTTAAATACCTTAAATACTTTAGCTTCTCTGAAATCTGATTCATTCAATCACCTCCAGTATAATTATACAACTATTAGTTGTTAAAGTAAATAATAAAGGCATTGACAACAACAAATAGATGGTATAATATGTAACTATAAACAACAAATAGATGATATAAATTCAACTAAATGTTGTTTGAAAAAGGAATAAAAGGGTCTATTCACCCTGCCAAGTTTGAATAGACCCCCATTGTATATGATTAACTCTAATGATATTATATACCATTCCTTATAAAAAAACAAATAAAAGGGAGATGTGTGTATGAGTAATGAAAAAAGAAATGAAGTAATAAGTTTTGACAATGATTTATTTGGAGAAGTTAGATTTATCGAAGTAGATGGGAAACCATATGCTTTAGCTACCGATATTGCTAAAGTGTTGGGTTATAAAAATCCTCACGATGCAATTTCAAGACATTGTAAGGGGGTAGTTAAACACGAGTTCGTTGATATAACTGGGTTTGAACAACTTATGAATATAATACCTGAAGGAGATATTTATAGATTGATAATTAGGTCTAAACTTCCTTCAGTAGAAAAATTTGAATCTTGGGTAATGGATGATATTCTTCCTACAGTAAGAAAACATGGAGCATATCTAACTGACACAAATATAGAAGAAATATTATCTAATCCAGACACAATCATAAGACTTGCCACAGACCTGAAAGAAGAGAGAGAAAAGAGAAAAGCTTTAGAGATAACAAATAATAAGCAACAACAAATAATAGGTGAACTTAAACCAAAGGCAGATTATACAGACTTAATACTTAGAAATAAAGGATTAGTAACTATAACTCAAATAGCTAAAGATTATGGAATGAGTGGTAAAGCTATGAATAAGAAACTACATGAGTTAGGAATTCAATTCAAGCAGAGCGGACAATGGCTACTGTACAGTGATTATCAAGCTAAAGGATATACTCACTCAGAAACAATAGATATTGTAAAGGCTGATGGAACTCCTGACATTAAAATGAACACTAAGTGGACTCAAAAAGGAAGATTGATGATATATAAGAAACTTAAATTTATTGGAGTATTACCTATTATAGAACTTGAAGAAGTTTGTTAGGTGAATGATATGAGAGATGAACTGAAAAGGTTAATTGATTTGTTGGATGATGGATTTGTAGGTATAGTATATTCTTTTGTGTCTGTGTTTTTTAAGTAATTATATGGAAGGTGATTTAGGTTACCTTCCATAAATATGTTATAATATATGTAATGAGCTATAAAAATCTATATGTAAGGTTTACTGCAATTTATAATGAATTAGATGTATTGGGAATACAGGTTGTGATTTGGGGTTTTATATTAACTAAGCAGTATGTAAGTTTAGGTCAAAAAGTGAAGAAATTAGATGCGATAAAAGTTTTATATTAACTAAGTGGTATGTAAATGAAATAAAAAAACAACTTGGAATAGAGGTTGAAGGGTTTTATATTAACTATGTGGTATGTAAATGACGCAGTCATTGGCACAGATGAAAATGGTATACCTATTTTATATTAACTAAGTGGAAATTCAAAAATCAATATTATAGAAAATCCTTCTATTTTAATAATAGGGGATTTTTTATTATATTGATTTATAAGGAGTGTGATTTAATTGAACAGATAGTTTGGTTTTATTATGTGTTTGTAGTATAAATTTTCCTTTAGACTTGATATAATTGAAGTATCAGGATAGGGGGAGATGTTATGTTTAAGAAGATATTGTTGATTTTAATGATTGGTATATTAGGATTTGGAGTTGTAGGATGTAGTGATAATAAAGAAGGTACAAATGAAGATATTTATTACTCAGAAAAAATGCATGATAATCCAAATGAAAATGCTTTTAAGGATGGAATAGCAAGAGTTAAACTAAATGGGAAATATGGATATATAGATAAAAAGGGTAATACTGTAATAGAACCAGAATTTGATTATCTTGGATATTTTTTCGATGGATTAGCTGTTTGCCAATTTGGGACTGGAGATAATGAAAAATATGGATATATAAATGAAAAGGGAGACATAGTTATTAATCCTCAATATGATTTAGCATTAGATTTTAGTGAAGGATTATCTGTAATTGAATTAGATGGGAAGGATAAATTTATTAATACAAAGGGTGAAGTTGTAATAAACATTGAAGCTGAATACTTATCTAAGTTTAGTGATGGATTGGCTAAGATTAGAATAAATAATAAATATGGTTTTATAAATAAAGAAGGTAAAATTGTGATAGAACCTAAATATGAATCAGTAGACCATTTTTATGAAGGTTTAGCCGCCGTAAAAATAAACGATAAATATGGTTGTATTGATAAAGAAGGAAATTTTATAATAGAACCAAAGTATGACTCTTTAATGAGTTTTTATGGTGGTTTAGCTTCTGCATACAAAGAGGGTTCATACTTTACTATAGATAAAAATGAAAATGTCATTTCAAAAGAGTCATTACGAAGACCATATACTAAATCAGAGAATTTATTTGTATTTCAAAGTAAAAACAATAAATATGGAGCAATAAATAGAGAGGGAGAAGTAATTATTAAATCTCAATTTCAAGATTTATATGATTTTAGTGAAGACTTAGCAGTGGCTTATATTGGAGATAAATGGGGGTATGTAGATAAAACAGGTAAGATAGTTATAAAGCCTCAATTTGAAAGTGCATGTGCATTTAAAGAAGGATTGGCATTTGTATGCATAAATGATAAATGGGGAGTTATAAACAAGAATGGTGAAATAGTTATTAAACCTAAATATGAAGATATAGTTAAAATCTATAGTTAAATTATTAAGACAGTCAATTGACTGTCTTTTTTTATGTAAAAAAGGAGTGTGATTTAATGTCAGAGTTTAAAATCAGAACTAGTATCGAATTAGATGATGAAAAAGCTAAAAAGCAACTGGCTACTTTGCAGGAATCAACTAAAGGAAAACCTATTAAATTAGATGTACAGATGAATACTTCATCTTTAAATAATCTAAAACAATTAGAAGCAGTATTAACTAAAATTAATGCTTTAAGTGCAAAGACTCAAAATAGTTTATTTGGAGGAAAGTCATTTAATAATTCTGGTATAAGTAAAGCTTCTAGCCAATTTGCTAAATTACAAAGAGATGCTACAAATTTACAAAGTAAATTAGCTTCATTAGGAAAATCTGGATATGTAGACACATCTAAATTAAAAGCTTTATCAAGTGATTTAAAGAAGATACAAAATTTAAATTTTAAAAATATGAATAGTAGTGGAATGAACGCTGCTATATCAGGAATGGAATCATTAAAAAATAAATATAAAGAATTAGAATCAGCTACCAAACAATCTAAATTCAATGCTAAATTTGATATAAATACATCAAAAGCACAAACTGATTTAGATAGATTAAGACAGAAGGCATTAGAATTAGGTCAATCAACTTCTGGAATTGATAAGCTTGAGGCTAAATTAAGAGAGCTTTCTAATCTACCAATGGATAAAAAAGCTAATGAATTAGCTAGGATAAAATCTCAAATAAGTGGTATGAATTCTAGTTTCTCAGGATTGAATTCTAGTATGAGAACTACAAATGGATTTTTTCAAAATTTATATTCCAGTATGAGTACCTTTACACTTGGAAACATGATTGGTATGGGTATGATGAGCTTTGCTAGAAATATAAAGACAACAATTGTGGAGTTAGATAGTAGTTTCAGAGATTTGATGAAAGTTGCTCCAGATAATTTTCGAGGAACAACAGAGGATTTAAATTCACTTAGAGACTCAGCTATTGAAGCTGGAATAAGTGTTGCTCGTTCAAGTACAGACATAATACAAGGAACTGCAAAAGCACTTCAAACTGGTATAAAAGATGTAAATGATGCGATGGAATATGCTACAAAATCAGCACAATTTGCAAATGTTTCAGATTTATCACAGGAAGACTCCAATACATATTTAACATCAATAATGTCTGCATATGGTGGTGTGGCTAATAGTTTAAAACCTCTTCGTACTGAATTACAGGGTGCAGGAAAAGATTATAATAATCTAACAAAGTTCTCAGACCTTGCCAATTATGCTGGTAATAACTTTGCTGTTACAACAGGCGATGTAGGGGCAGCATTACAAAGAAGTGCAAGTGTATTAGCTGGATTTGGAACTTCAATGGAAGATTCAATTGCATTGGTAGTTGGAATGCAAGAAAGTACACAAAATGCAGAAAAAACAGGTTAACAAATTAGCCCTTTTACATAGTAATATGTAATCGAATCGAGAATATGCTGGAAAGCCCTTAGAGCCTTGATTAGTAAATATATTTGGAAACTTGTATATTATCTTAAAATATCAAGGATTGGGTAATCAGCAGAGATAGACCTAAGTTCAAAAAGAATATGGTAAGCTCTCAACGACTACCAATCGACATCCTTATTGGATGATGGTATAGTCTATTCCCTTAATAAATATCTGGAAACAGAGGGTATAAAAGACCGCTTTAAAAAGTATTGCAGTTAATTTAGCAGGAGTAAAGGCTTCAGCGAAGGAAGGAACATTAGAAGCAAATAAAACAAATAAAGCCTTCAAACAACTAGCAAATATAGATATTTGGAATAAACAAACTGGTGAAATAAAAGGAACTATGGATGTTCTAGGCGAGTTAAATACAAAATGGGATGACCTCAATGATGCCCAAAAAAATGGTATCGCTGAGGCAGCAGCTAAACTTTTGGCGTGTTAATTAGAAATAGTTAATATTATGAGGGGGTAAAATCGGTGAAGGCTGAGATGCTAATATCGAGTTAACTGGTAGAATTAAAGAGCTATTAGTAATGTAACGCATAGAGATTGAAACTAGAAATAGAATATAATATCTCCAAGAGTATCCTCCATCTTAACAGATAAAGCTGAAGATGAAAATGTATGCTGAACTTACATTAATAAGAAATGTAAGAACATAAGGATAAAAAGCCTTATGGATAACAAAATTGGGAAAATATCACATAAATAGTTTTGTCGCCCTAATGAACAACTGGGAACACGTTATAGCCTATCAGGAACAGTATAAAGAAGGGTTAATGGTAGGGTCAAGTGACAAAGAAAATAAAAGATTCGTAGATAGTGCAGAAGGAAAGATGATACAGCTATCTGAAGGATTGAAGAAATTAGTAACAACAACAATATCTACCGATATGTTTAAAGGAGTATTAGATGTTGCTATTTCCTTTGTAAATGTTTTAGATAAAATTGTCAGTGGATTTGAAAAAATAGGAATGAGTATTCCTTTGGCTGTAGGTACAATTGGTAGTCTATTTAAAACAATTAAAGGGCTTGGTACAACTGGTACAATACCTAATTATTTTGCCAACACTATGAATAAGTTAATTCCAGTAGATACTAAAAATACTGAAAAAGCTATAAAATCATACGTCAATTCTCAAGCTAAATTAAATAATTATCAGAAACAAGGTTTATTGCCAATTGTTAATTATAATAAAGAATTAGGAAGAATGTCAAGTAGTTACAACAAGCTTTCTACTAATACTGAAAGAGTAATATCTTCAAATAATAAAATGAATCAATCTTCAGTAAAAGGAGTTAAGGCTAGTAAAGAAACTGCTAATGCTATGAAAGAAAATGCACGTTCTCTTTATATGATAAATTCAGCCTCCAAAGATGTTAATAAATTTAATAATGATACTAAAAGAAATTTACCAGTTGTCAATTATAATAAAGAAACAGGGAAAATGGTAAGTGACTACAATAAATTATATATTAGTGGTCAAAAAGTTGCTTCAGTGAATAATAAAGTAAACGAATCTTCAATGAAGGGAATTAAGGCTAGTAAGGAAACTGCCAATTCAATGAAACAAAGTGCCGAAGCTATGAAACAGAATGCTGATGCAAGAAAAGAAAGTATCCGTTCGCTTTATGCAGCTAATTCGGCTTCTAAAAAAACAGGTGAAAGTGCCAATTCAGCTTCAAAAGGAGTAAATGAACTTAATGATGGAATGAAAAGAAGTATGGTTGGTAGTTTACTTGCAAATACAGGTGTAACTTTATTAAATGGTGCATTTTTAGGACTTGCTACAGCAGGTATATCTACTGCTGTAAAAATGATAGATGAATATGTCCGTAGAAATGAGATAGCTAAAGAACAAGCAGAAGAAAGAATTCAAGTTGCTCAAGATGAAATAAATGGATATAAAAGTCAAAAAGATGGTTTAAAAAGTATTCAAAAAGAATATGACGCATTGTATAATAAATCAAATAAGACTCCAGAAGAATTAGAAAGGTATAAAGCATTAACAAAAGAAATAGCGGAATTGATGCCTGAACTGGTTGTAGGAACTGATAGTGATGGAAACGCTATTTTAAATATGCGTGGAGATGTTAGTGACTTAATTTCTGATTTAGATGAAGCTATAGCTAGAAAAGAAGCTCTAATGGCTGGTGATAAAGAAGAGGCTGGTAAAATTGCATTAGACGAACTAAATGAGAAGGATACTGGAAAAGTTAGAAAACAAGGTGTCAATGGATTCTTTGACCAAGTAGTTAATTATAAAGATGCAAAAGAGAAGCTTGCAGGTATTCAAAATGAAACGAATTCAAAAATTGTAGAGACTGAATCAAAGATGGAAAAAGCTCTTTTAATGGCTCAAACTAATAATAAAGGTCAAAGAGAAAAAGCACTAGCAGAATATCAAAAATATTATGAAGAAAGACAAAAAATCGTTGATAGTGGAGAAAGCGAATATCAAAGTAAACTTAATGAAATTCAGAAAAAATCAAATGAAGCAGGAGTAGGAATATTTGCTGGTATAAAATCTGATATTTCATTTTCCGACTTCACTTCAAAAATTCAAAGTGAAATACTATCTCTCCAAGGTTCATTAGATTTTTCAGATTTAACAAGTGAAGAGTTTACAAAAGCACAAAATGCAATAATGGCATTAGGCTCATCTGGAATTGATTTATCAAATTTTAAAAAATCATTAGATGAAACAAATAAAGCTTTTCAAAGTGGTCAAATTAGTGTTGGAGATTATAATAAAAAGATAGATGAATTAGCTAAATTAGCATCTGATGGTACTGGTTATGATGTTGACTTTTGGAAAGATATGCTTGATGGAATAACGCAGGGGTCATATGAAGCTTCAAGAGGAGTAGAATCCTTTTTAAAATCTTTTAATAAAACAGATAACGATTTAAGAAATGGCGATTCTATGGCTAAAACACTTAAACGTCAATTTGAGGCTGTCAATAATACTTTAGAAGACATGATGAGTCCAAATTTAACAAAAGATATGGTTGAAAAGTATTCTCAAAATAAAGACCTTCCAAAAGAAATTAGTAATATGTTAAGTAGATTTTCTATAAATGGAATTACTGGTGATGAACAAGCCTTTGCAATAGAAGTAATGTATGCTTTTCAACAAGGAGATACTAAAGAAGCAAGGCAAGCATTAGAAAAAATTAATGAAGAATTAAAAAAAGAAGGATTAGAACCTATCAACATAGATGCTTTATTTAATGATAAAGAAGCTGTTGAAGAAATAGGGGTTTTTGAAGCTAGATTAAATGAGTTTAAAGATAAAGATATTGCTATTAAAATAAAAGATAATACTAATATAAAATCTGTTAAAGAGTTAGATATTCTTGATGAGCAATTAAACAAATTTAAAGATAAAGATACTAAATTAAATTTTATAGCCGATTGTGGTCAAGCATTTGAAGGTGTTAATTCTTTAGATGAAGCTATAAAAAATATTCCACTTAAAAATCTTATAGATTATGACATAGATGTTAGTAATGATAAAAAACTTCAACAAATGAAAGATGACTATGAGTCTTTACCTGAAAATGCAAAATATATAATTGATACTGAAGTTATTGGTCAAGAACATGTAGGTAAAGTGTGGGATATGATAGATGGTCTTCCTGCAAACAGAGAAATGACTCTCAAGTTTATGGAGGAAAATAAAGATGTAATTGAAGATGCAAAAGATTATCAAGGTATTATTGATGAACTTACTAAAAATCCTGACATAGCATTGAAATATAATATAGAAATAGATGGAATAGAAAATTTTGAAAAAGTAAAAGGTTTATTTGATAGTATAACAGATAAAACCTTACAGAAAAAATTTGCAAATTTCTCTATACAGTATCCAGATAATATTGATGTTATGGATTCTTTATTCAATCAAGCTCCATCTGGAAAAAAAGAATTTACTCTAAGCTTTATGATGGAAAATGCAGATAAACTTCAAATGGTTCAAGAACTATTCGATAAAGCTCCAGATGAGCAAAAAGAAGCTGTTATTGATTTTATAGTAAATAACTTAGACCAACTTGAAAAAGCTAAAAATGTACAAGAACTTATAAATAATTTACCTATAGAGATAAAAAAACAACTTGGAATAGAAGTTGAAGGAGGAGAAAATGCAGAGAAAACTGTTAATACAGTTCAAGATGCAGATGGAACTAATGCTGAACTTTTAGTAAATGCAAAAGTTAATGGTGAATCACAAGTAGTTGAATGTATAGAGACATTAGATAAGAATGGAAATAAAACATATACTCCTAATTTAAATCCTCAAGTTAATAATGGTGAAAAAGTTATTCAATGTATGAGAATATTAGATGAATATGGAAATGAATCTTATATTCCAATTGTTAAACCTGAAGTAACTAATAAAGAAGAATTAGATGATACTAAACAGAAAATGGATGAGTTAAATGGTAAGACGGCTACTCCAACTGTTGATGTAAAAACTGAAGGTAAAGTAGAAGCGGAACAAACTGCTGAATTTATACAAGGCATATCACCTATAAAAGTTATAGAACTTTCTTTAAACAATCAAGGTAAAGATGAATTAGACAATACCAAACAAAAGATAGATGAAATTAATGGTGAAAAAATTGAGCCAGTTGTAGGAACTATTGGATTAGAAAATACTGCAAGTAAAATAGCATCATTAGGGCAACAAGCCGAAGAGTTTGGTCAAAATAATTATAATATAAATCTTAATGCAGAAACTTCTCAAGGTGCAAAAAATATATCAGGTCTTATAGCTAGAGTAAAACAATATTTAGCTTTAAAGGTTTCAACACTTGTATTTAGAACAGAAACCGCACAAGCAGCAAAAAATGTATCAGGTTTATTGGCTAAAGTGCAAAGTTATGTAAGCCGATATGGCGGAAAGACTATTACAACTAGATTTAATGCATATACAGCACAAGCAGCACAAAATATTAGTGGCTTAATGAGGAAGATAGAGTCATTTAAATCAAGTTATGCAGGAAAAACATTCACTACTACATTTGTAACCAATAAAGTAACAAATACTTCAGGTGGTGGAGGTGGAGGAAATAGTTCAGATAAAGATAATGGAACACAGACATCTGTTACTGGAGGAACTCCAATCCCAACTAATCTATCAGCCCAACCTAGAACATCAGAACCAGCACCAATAAGTAACGAGACTCCTGTAACAAAACCATCCTTATTCTCAAGAGCAGTATCAAGAGCCACAGCACCAATAAAAGCTCTTAAAACATTAACACAAGATACACCAATAGATAAAAATTTTGATGCTATTATAAAATACGAAATAGAGTTATTTAAAGAATTAGAGAATCAACTTTCAAAAGTAACAAATGAATTGTCATTGCTAGATAAGCAAATGAAAAATGCTACTAATGAACAGAAACTCAACTACCTTAAAAAGCAAAATGAACTATATAAAGAGCAGGAAAGACTTTTAAATAGAAAAGAAGCTCTTACAAAAGATGAAGCAAATAGATTTAAAAAGGTATTGAGTGACAAAGGTTTCAAATTTAATTCTGATGGAAACATGACAAATTATGAAGAGTTATCTATAAAAAAAGAAAAAGAATTAGCTAAACTTGAAGCAGAGGCAAATAAAGAGAAAGCATCTGATAAGACTAAGAAGAAATATGAAGATGCTAAAAAAGCCTGGGATGAAACTAAGAAATATCGTGATGAATATTTAGATATCATGTTTACTGAACTACCAAAAGTAGTTGAAGAAAAACAAGAAGTAGTAAATGCTACAAAAGATATAGAAAAAGCAGAGCGAGATTTAAGAAATGAGTCTTGGAAGCTACACAAAGAATCTGAATGGACATCTCTGAATAGAGATGTTGAAGAAGTTAATAATCAGCTTGAATTGTTAGATGTACTGATGGGAAGTGCTTTTGGAGTTGAAAAAAATGATTTACTTCAACAAAAACTAGATTTATTAGAAAAACAGAAAAAAGAAATGAGTGAAACTACGGCTTACATGAAACAAAGTCAAAATGAAATAAAGGGTAAACTTCAAGGTTTTGGATTTCAATTTAGAGATGATGGTACAATAACTAACTACATTCAACAACTAGACAAGTTATTCCAAAGTAATGATAACTTTGATGAAGCGAAAGAATTAGTTGATGCATACCTAGATTTAATGATGGATAAAATTCCTGACGCTGAAAAAGAAATGGCTAAGTTAGATGCTACAATTAAAGCAGCATTAAAAGAAAAGTTAGAAACTACTAAAGAAATAGAAGATGAGATAACTAAAGTTTATGAAAAGCAAATTGAAGAACGTAAGAAACAGATAGATGATGAGCTTAAAAAACGTCTTGATGCACTTAATAAAGAAAAAGAAGCCTACAATAAAGCTAGAGATAAAGCAGATTATCAGCGTGATTATGATGATAAATCAAAAGAAATAGAGGAACTTCAAAAGAAATTAGATATTGCTGAAAGAGATAGTTCACTATCAGGACAAAAGAAAGTACAGGAATTAAGAAAAGAATTAGAAGAGGCTAAGAGAGCATTAGAAGGTTTAGTTCAAGACCAGATTGATAAAGATGTAAATGATATGTATGATGATGAAAGTGATAGACTCCAAGATGAAGCAGATAAGGCTAAAGAAGATTTAGATAATAAGTATACTAAAGAAGAATTAGCTAGATTAATCAAAGAGGCATTAAATACAGGATTATTTACAGATATAAATGGTGAGGTTCATGATTTACAACAAACATTGCTTGATTTTGCAGATAAGTATGGTGATGGATTAGGGGCTACAGGGGCTATTATAAAAAGTGAATTAGTTGGTAGCCTTGAAATTGCTAAAAAAGTAATGGAGGATATGTTAGATATTCAAGATAAATTAGGTGTTGGTGAATATAGTAATTATTCAGTATCTAGAGGTCGTAGTTATCAACCTCAACAATCTAATCAAAATCAATTTAATTACAATGCTCCATTAGTTAGTGTACAAGGTACTATGAATAGGGATATATTAAAAGAAGTAGAAAAAATGATTAAAAAATCTCAAGATGAACTTGCCAAAGAAATAGTAAGAAAAACTAAATATTAAAATATTATGAAAATATATGTTATAATGTAGTTACCACAATATCTCATTGGTGTTCGCATGTATTAAAAGAGTCACTGGAAAATTCTAGTGATTCTTTTTGCTAGATATGATACAATATAATTACCATTCCGAACACGCTCTTTATTTAAAGAGACTTATGTTCTAAGAAGTCATTCTATTATAGGATGACTTTTTTATTTTAGAAAAATATTTAATGAAGATAATGACAATATTGACTATAATGACAATATTGGAGTATAATAGTTATATAGATGATATAAATTATATCATTAAAGACATAAAAAAAGAGACTACAACTATTTACGCTAGGGTGTCTCTTCATTTAATAAGCAAGGTACTAATTGGAAGAAGAATCACCTGAATTGCCGTTCGGGCGATTCTTAATTTTTTGCAACGTTTTTCTAAACTCATCTATCTCTTTAAAGAGTCTATTCAAATTCTGAACCAATTTAATCAAACTGACTGTTATGGTTGTAAGAAATGTTATTATTGTTAGCAAACAAATCAGATATTTCATAATATTACTTCCCTCTTTATTTGACATGGGAGGCTTATGTATATGAAAATTCACCCTAATAGTTTTTCATGTAGTCTCTAAGATTATTATACTATAATTTGCCAGCATGTTGAATTTAATATTATATTGACTACGAGAGTAGAATAAAGATATAATATAAATAACAGAAGATTAAAAATATTTTACATAAAAATTAACTACTTATTTTAAGCCACTTTACACAAGTGGCTATTTTCTTGTATAAAATAAATTATTATAGTTAAATTTGTATATTTATTTATATATAAATTTATTGATAAAGATTAATATTTGTGTTACAATTTATATATACTATTAGGAGGTGTTATTATGTTAAACAATAGAGATTTACTGATGGCTAATATGTTGAATACTATAGTTCCTATTTCTCGATTCAACAAAGGAGAAGCTAATAAGATATTTGATGAGGTAAAACAATCTGGAAGTAAAATTGTTGTGAAAAACAATGTCCCAACTTGTGTCTTGATTACACCTGAAAAATATGAAGAAATGATAAATGTTATAGAAGACTACAAACTTCTTCTTGAAGCAGAAAAAAGAATGTATAATATAAATGAAAAGGATTTAATATCTCAAAGTGAGATTATGAAAGATTTAGATATTAGCGAAAAAGACCTTGAAAATATTGAGGTGGATTTTGAATAATGAAATGGAATATTTTTTATACAAAAGATTCTCATAAAGATTTAAAAAAATTAGACAATTCTCAAAGAAAACAAGTTTTAAAAGCAATTGAAAAAGTTTCTTACAATCCTCTACCTAGTCCTGATGGATATGGAAAGCCATTAGGCAATAAAGGGAATAATAATCTTACAAATTGTTTTAAAATAAAATTAAGAGGTATTGGAATAAGAGTAGTTTATAATTTAGTAATGGAAAATAATATTATGAGAATAATAGTAATATCAGTAAGAGAAGATAGCCTAGTATATGACATTGCAAATGAAAGAGTAAAGGAAATTGCGACTACAACTGAATAATAATATTTTAGTCCATCTTTAATGATGGGCTTTTTTAATATAAAGAAGGTGATAAAATATGCATTTTAATGTGAATCTCAAACAAATCCAAAGAGAGTATAATATAACCCTCCATAAAGTTAACAAAGAAATTCTAGGTGAAATTCCAATAGAATTTATAGATAGTTTAACTCGTAGCATTGATGGTACAGATGAAATTCAATTTACCATACCAAAATTTATAACAAATCGCTTTTCATTCCAAAAAATAATAAATCCATTGTATTATGAAGTAAGTAATGAACGATTTATATGTGTAGATAATAAAGAGTATTTTGTAATAAAAGAAATAAAAGAAGATGGATATAAAAATAAGGTTATTAGAGCAACATCAGCAGAAGTTAAACTGGGTAAGATAAATTTAAATATTGAAGATATGGGACTACAATTATTTACAGAAGATAAGGATGCTGGAATAATTAGTCTTAATAATTATATGAAAGAAGAAACTGGATGGACTTTAGGCAATGTAGATGACTCAATAGGTTATGAAACTATTGATACTGGAGAAAAAAGAGAAAAGGTAAGGTGGCAAGAAAGTGTAGATAGTAATTGGCATGACTTTTTAATTAATGATATTAAAGAAGAATTTGGATGTGTTGTTCAATTTGATACATATAATAAGAGAGTTCATTTATATGATGTAGATAGTTTTGGAGACAATATAGAATTAGTATTATCTTATGATAACTATATAAAATCACATGAAAAGACTAGAAATTCAGATGAAATAGTCACTAGAATGACTTTAGTTGGAAATGAGGAGATGGATATTGTCGGAGCTACTGTAACAGGATATAAATATATTGAAAACTACTCCTATTTTTTAGAGAATGGTGAGATGAGTACAGGCTTAGTGACTGCTATACTTAAGTATAATGAGATGATTAAATTAAGAGAAGTTGAATGGTTAAAATTAATAGATGAAAAGAATAAAAAGAATAAAGAATTACGAGACAATAAAAATAGACTCCAAGTAATCTACTCTACCATTAATGCACTATATAGTATTAAAAAAACATATGAGACAAATAAGGATACTATTAATGCTACCAAGGTAGCAGCAGATATAACTAAGAATAATGATGAAAAAGTAATACTTGAAGTAACTATAAAAAATTTAGAACAACAAGTACTGGAATTAGAAGATAGTATAAAACAAATAAACATATTGTGTAAGAGAGAAACCGCAACTAATGAAAATGGACAATTAATTTTTAATGAAATATTACTAGAAGAATTGAAAGAATTTATTTATTGTGATACTTATACGAATGATTCATTTTTGGAGATTGAAGACTTAATTGAAACAGGAAAAAGAGAGCTAGAGCTTAAGTGTAGACCAACAGTGGATTGGACAATAGACTCTGTAAACTTTTTAAATAGAATTATTAATATGGAGTTTAGACAACATTGGAATGGATCATTAGGTGTAGGAGACATAATTATATTTTATGATAGAAATGAAAATACTGAAGATATAATATATTTTGTTGGATATACACAAAACTTTAAAGATGGAAGTTTAAATTTGGATTTATCTAATAAGAAATTAAAGGAAGATAATACAAGAACTATTTCTGATTATTTAACTAAATCAAAACATACTATGGATTCAGTTAATAAGAAAAAGTACTTACTCAATAGACAAAAATTCAATAGAATGAATGTCCCAGAAAGTGTGGTGTCCTAATGGCAATATATGATAATAGTTATACACTAAGTTATATAAGAATAACAGGATGTATAGTGACTTATAATGAAGAGGTTTATACTGTACAAAATGAATCAACAAATAGAAAGTATATATACTGGAATGCAAACAACCCTTATAAACTTGAAACTTCTAATTTAATGTTAGATAGAAGTAATACAAGATTTTTAATAGTTATAAATGATAATGGAATTCATACTGAAGTACCTAATGATAGTGATATATTTAATATAAATTATGATGGTGATTCTCAAAAAAATATAGAGAAAGAGATCTATGCTCTATATGAAACAGATAAAGAACTTGGAGATAGATTTATTTCTGTTGAAAAAGATTTAGATGGAATACGACAAACGGTTGGAGATGTAAAAGAATATACTAGTTATATTAAAGAGAATATTTCAGTTATAGATCAAAAAGCAGATAACATAAATATATTTGTAAAGGAAGCAACTAAAAATTTTAATGACTCTAAGGAGCTTAGTAAATTAAGAGAAGATACAAATAACCTTATAATTAAGCTTAATTCTGATTTAGGATTATTTAATTCTAATATTAATGAATATTTTAGAGATGATGAAATTACAGATATTGAAAAGGCTCAAATATCTACACAAATAAGTTTATTAGATACAGATAAATCTAATTTATACACTCAAATACAAAAAATAATTGATAGATGCCAATCAAATAGTGATAGTACAAGTATAGCTGCAATTAACAGTTCTAAAACAGCTTTAGACAATGCGCATAATAATCTTAAAACAATAATCAATTCAGTTATATCTGATAATATAATCACTCCTTCAGATGTAATTCTAGTTACAAATGGATTTGCAAAATATAATTTAAGGGTTAATGAACTAAAAAATACCCTTGATGGAGTATTCCTTAAAGGCATGGGAGGAAGTGTTTCAGAAGAATTTGCACAAATAAATGTAAAAGCTAATGAAATAGCTTTAAGTGTAAAAAAGCTTGATACTAATGTTGGAGAAATGAGTTCTGAAATTAGGTTAATGGCAGGAGAAATTGCTTCAAAGGTTTCAGAAGGTGACATTTCTTCAATTATAAGGCAATCACCTACAGATATAAGAATTGGATTTAATAAGATAGCCAATTCTGTTGTTATAAATTCTAGTGGTTTAACAGTAAATCAAGGGGCTATAGCATGCGATACATTGATGACACCATCAGGGCATGAACCAGTTATAAATCTGTTTAATGATGGTTCGGCTAATATTGCATTAGATGCAAGATCTTCAAATGGAGCAGTTAAAGGAAGTGCTATAAGACTAAAATATAATAATGGAAATTATTTATTTATAAATAGATATTCTATGAATACATATATAGAAGATGAAATTCGTTTACAAGTAAATAAAGATGATACTTTTATAAAATGTGGTGGAGCTAAATTTTGTTTTACTAATGATCCATATTCCTTTTTTCCAGACCAAGATAGAACCGATTTGGGACAAAGATATAATTGCTGGAGATATGTTTATTGTGATGAAGTTAGAGCTACATCTGATGCTAAATTTAAAGAAAATATTAGATATATAAATAATAATAAAATTAAATCTTATTCTAAAATTATGGATACACCATTTATAGATTTTTTAAAGAATGATTTAAAGATAGCAACATTTAACTATAAAACACTTCATGATGAAGATAATAATCAGCAGATTGGATTTATAGCCAATGATATACAATCTAGTAAAATAGGAAAATACTTTATATACGATTATGGAGAAAAAGCTGGATTAAAATTTAGCCTTTATGGATATACAACTATTGTGGCAGGTGCACTTCAAGAGGAAATAAAAAAAAGAGAAGAATTAGAATCAATAACTAAAAATTTATGTGACAAAATTGATAAATTGGGAGGGTAATAAATATGGAAGTAAATTTACAAAATGCATACATGATAGCACTAGAAGAAATAAAAAACTTAACTAATGAAATTATAATATATAAATCATTAAATATACAACAGCAAGAAGAAATTAATAACTACAAATTAGAAATAGATAAATTAAAAAAAGAAAAAAATAAAAATCAATAGGATGTGATACTTTGAGAAATTATGAAATAAAAAATTATCCTTTAGTATTAGATTTTAGTAACTATAGAATAAATAAAAGTCTCATAGATTCATTTATTTATGATGAAAATGATACAAACACAGCAGTAATAACAGTAGAACTTAAAAATAATGATAAATCAATTGATTTATCAGTTTATGATTACATAACTCTAAACATAAAAAAAAATGATGGAACAACAATTGATCAACAATGTAAGATCATAGATGAATCTAAAGGAATAGTAGAAATAATATTTTCAAAACAAGCACTATTATGTTCAGGTCTACACTCATTTCAAATAGCACTAATAAATGAAGAAAGTCAGATATTCTCTCCAAAAGTTTTCTATAGAGTAGAAGAAGGCGTTTTAAATGATAGTGATATAGTAAGTTCAGATGAATACTCAGTTTTGATGATTCTTATATCTCAATATAAAGATAGTTTAAAAGAACTGAAAGATTTAAAAATAAAAATAGAAAATCTTGAAATTACTATACTTAAAAATGAAGAATTAAGAGACTTAGCAGAACAAGAAAGAGTAGCCTCAGAAATTATTAGAAAAGATCAAGAAATTACTCGTCAAAATCAAGAAACAGAGAGACAAAAATCTATACAAGAAATGGAATCAGAAATTGATGATAAAATTACTGACATTCAATATCAATTTGATGAAAAAGCCCAACAAATAACTGATGATATCAATGAAACTAAAGAAAATTTAATTGAAGATATAACAAATACTAAAGATAATATAAATCAAGACATATTGACAACTAAAACTGATTTAATTAATTCAGTTAATTCTACCAAAGAAACTCTAGTTACAGAAGTAACAACAGTCAAAACTGACTTAACAAATTCATTTAATGAAACCAGAGATAGTGTAATTGCTGATATTTCAACAACTAAAACTGATCTAATAAACTCAATTAATTCTACTAAAGAAACTTTAACTACAGAAGTGACAACAGCCAAAACTGACTTAATTAATTCTGTAAATACATCTAAAGATACTATGGAAAATAAAGTACAAGAAGCCATAGATGCGATTCCATCAAAAGACGAATTGAAGGGTAAAGATGGACTTGGATTAGAGATAAAAGGTAGTGTAGATACTGTAGATCAGTTACCAATAGACCCAACTATAAGCGATACTTATTTCGTTGGTTATGATCTATATATATATGATGGTGCTGAATGGAAAATAATAAAAGATTTAAGAGTTAAAGGAGATAAGGGTGATACTGGTTTAACAGGAAAAAGTATAGAGTTTATATGGGATAATACTCAGTTAGGTATTCGTCAAGAAGGATCAACTGAATATGTATATGTAAATTTAAAAGGAGATACTGGAGAACAAGGATTATCTCCATATGATTTAGCAAAGTTAAATGGATTTGAAGGTACAGAATTAGAATGGTTAAATTCATTAAAAGGATTAGACGGATTTACACCAACAATTGGAGGAAATGGTAATTGGTTTATTAATAATGTTGATACAGGACAATCCTCAATTGGGTTAAAAGGCGATCAGGGAGATAAAGGTGATATTGGTATCACAGGAAAATCAGCTTATGATGTTGCTATAGAAAATGGATTTGAGGGAACAAAAGATGAATGGCTATTATCCTTAAAAGGCGAAGAAGGAGATACTCCATTAATAGGTGAAAATGGAAATTGGTTTATAAATGGAGAAGATACTGGTAAACAATCAAAAGGTAATAAGGGAGATATAGGAAGTGGTTTAGAAATAAAAGGATCTTTTGACACCATAAATGAATTACCATCAGAAGGAATAATTGGAGATGCTTATCTGGTACAACAGCACTTATATGTTTGGGACAAGATAAAGAAATGGGTGGATTGTGGTATAATTCAAGGCCCCCCTGGTAAAGATGGAGCTTCTACTTGGGATGACATATTAGACAAGCCAGAAACATTTAATCCTACAAATCATACACACTTAATGAGTGATATAACAGGATTAAAATTAGATGCAGATACTGTCACATATAACAATAAAATTAGTAATTTAAATTCCATAAATGTTCAAAAAGCAATTGATGAATTAAAAGGGATTATAGATAGTAAATCTGATTCTATTATGTATACCAAAATTATTGAGCGAAATGAATGGAAACAGACAAATGATTTGTACTCAATAGAAATTACACATAATTTATCTTCTAAAAACTTATTTATTAGTATATTAAACAATGATACTCATATAAATTTGATTTCTTCTTATAAGATAATTGATATAGATACAATTGAGATATACAATGACGAAGCAATTAATGCCACTGTTGTTGTTTTAGGAAATAGCTCTAATGTATCATATATACCAGTAATTGGAGACAATGGAAATTGGTTTATAAACAATGTTGATACAAAAAAAAGTTCTATCGGAATTACTGGTGAAAAAGGAGAACAAGGTGATATAGGATTAACAGGTGATAATGGTAAATCAGCCTATGAAATTGCACTTGAAGATGGATTTGTTGGTTCTAAAGATGAATGGTTACTATCTTTAAAAGGTGATGAAGGTATAACACCGATGATTGGTGAAAATGGTAACTGGTTTCTTGGAAATATTGATACAGGAAAAGTATCAAAGGGTGAAAAAGGTGATGTTGGAACTGGATTACAAATAAAAGGAGCATTTGATACTGTAGAAGAGCTTCCTCAAGAAGGCAATACTGGTGATGCTTACTTAATTCAAAGACACCTACATATATGGGATAATATAAAAAAATGGATAGATTGTGGTGTAATTCAAGGTGAAAAAGGCGAAAGTGGTACATCTAACTGGGAAGATATATTAAATAAACCAAATACATTTAATCCAAGTAAGCATATTCATGTTATGGATGATATAGAAGGGCTAAAGTTAAATGCAGATACTGTTACATATAATAATGAAACAAGTAATTTAAAAGCTATAAATGTACAAAAAGCTATAGATGAATTAAAAAGTGAAATAGACACTAAATCTGAGTTAATGATCTATACTCAAAATATAGCATTGGATAATTGGATAGAAAAAGATGATTTATATTATATAGAAATAAATCATAATCTCTCTTCTGAAAACTTATTTATCAGTATTTTGAATATTGATACCAATATAAACCTAATAACTTCATATAAAGTTATCAATGATAATACTATCAATATATATAATGATACACCTGTTAATGCAAATGTTTTAGTAATATCAGACAATATAAACATAAATTATTTGCCTACTATAGGTGAGAATGGCAATTGGTTTATTAATAATATTGATACAGGAAAAAGCTCAATTGGTAAATCTGGTATAAAGGGCGCTAAGGGAGATATTGGATTGACTGGGGCTACTGGCAAATCTGGTATAACTCCAACGATTGGAGATAATGGTAATTGGTTTCTTGGTGATATAGATACTGGTAAGCAATCAAAAGGTGATAAAGGAGATATTGGAACTGGTCTAGAAATAAAAGGGTGTTTTGAGACTATAGAAGAATTACCTACAGATGGAAAATATGGAGATACATATCTAATTCAACAACATTTATACATATGGGATAATATAAGAAAATGGGTAGATTGTGGTATAATTCAAGGCCCCCCTGGTAAAGATGGAGCTTCTACTTGGGATACTATTTTGGATAAGCCAGAGAGGTTTACTCCTATTAATCACACTCACTCATTAAATGAAATATTAAATTTAGAATTAAATGCAAATAATATTAAATATAATAACGAGAATAGTAATTTGAATTCAATAAATGTACAAAAAGCTATAGATGAATTAAAGGATAAAATAGAGAATTCCTCTGAAGCATTTATGTATACAAAATCTATCACATCTGATAACTGGACACTAATAAATGATTTATATTCTATAGAGATAGATCATAACTTATCTTCTAAGAATCTATTTATAAGTATATTGAATGATGATACCAATATAAATGTAATTACTTCTTATAAGATAATTAATGATAATACAATTAAGATATACAATGAAAAAGCTATTAATTCAACTATTATAGTAATGGGGACTAATACAAATATAAATTATTTGCCAACTATAGGTGAAAATGGCAACTGGTTTATAAATAGCACTGATACAGGTAAAAGTTCTTTAGGTACAACCGGTTCTAAAGGAGAAACTGGTAAATCAGCATATGAAGTTGCAATTGAAAGTGGATTTATTGGTACAAAAGAAGAGTGGATAATTTCCTTGAAAGGCGATTCTGGAACATCCAATTGGAATGATATTAATGGAAAACCTAATTCTTTTAATCCATCTTTTCATAACCATAGTTGTTCATCTAGTAAATCTCCAACTAGCGGTTATATCACATTGGGTTCAGATTTAGGCGGATTAATAATAGAATGGACTCAAATTAAATTATCGTTTACAGTTGCTGATACAAAAAGAGGAGTAGGAAGTTTACCTATAGCATTTCCTACTGCATGTATTGGTTTGTATAGTGCTATATCTTCAGAAGGAGATAATGCATGCTTTTCTCATGGAGTAGCAAAAGAAAGCGGGCTATCATCCACTAAATTTGGATATCATGTTAAGGCAACTGGCTCAGTAGCTGATATAGAAGGGGCACTTACACTATATATACTTGCAATTGGGTATTAAAACTTTATAGTTTCAAGAAGGAGATAAAAAATGAAAAAAATATTTAAGATGGGTTTGAAAAAAGATTTAAAATCATTCAATGGATTTTATATAGAAGATATTCATAAAAATAATATGCCTAAATATTATATAAATATTGCAGAAGATCTTTGGAATTATTTATTAGAGTTAGGTGATTTCAAATTTATAGGGAATTACAAAGAAAAGAAAGATTTATACACTATTCAGGAAAAAGATTACTTTGAAAAAATTATTCCAAATTCTTATGCTGAAAATAATATAGCATTAGAAGATAGAATTTCTGCAATTGAAAAAGCAATGTTGGCTGTATTATTAAAATAATTGATGGGAGGTGAATTAAATGAACTTATTATATAACTTTTTACTTAATATGTGGAAGATTGGTAATATAGATGAAAAATATTTAAATACTATGTCATCTAATAAAATTATCACATCAAAGGAAAGAGATATGATAGTCTCTACATCTAAAATAAATGTTAAAGGAGTAGATAATATTGGATAGTAATAAAATTTTAAGATTACAAGCTGAGGATATAAAATATAATAATGTCATTAGTGGATTAAATTCCACTAATACTAAAGACGCAATAGATGAGTTAAGGAATTTAATAAGACAACCTGACTCTATCTATAGTACAACTTTAGATATTAATTTAAATGACTGGATTTTAAAAGATGGTTTTTACCATAAATCTATAAAACATAACTTAGATTCAAATTGTTTATTAGTAAGTATAGTAGAAAAAGATACAAAAAGTAGTTTATTATGTTCATATAAAATAATAGATAACAATACAATTGAATTATTTAACGAAATTGCTATTAATGCAACTGTAAATATAGTAGGTATTAATACAGATATAATACCTATTCCAAGTATAGGAGAAAATGGTAATTGGTTTGTAAATGGAGAGGATACTGGTAAGTCATCTAAAGGGAATAAAGGTGATATTGGTAATGAAGGAAAATCAGCCTATGAAACATGGAGGGATATATCTGAAAATAAAGATAAAACTGTTCAAGAATTTATAGAGAGTTTAAAAGGAGGTAAAGGTGATACTGGCTCAACACCTTCAATTGGAGAAAATGGTAATTGGTTTATAGATGAAAATGATACTGGTAAACCATCTAGAGGGGAAGCTGGAGATTTAAATGTTAACACAGATTTTCTTGAATTAGAAACTGAAAGTAAAAAGATTATTTCTGCTATAAATGAAGTTAATACTAAAATATCAAAATCTGGTGGAAATATAACTGGTGAAATAGCCACTGAAATAGCTATTTTAAAAAATGAATATAATATATTATCAAATAAAGTTCTAGATATGGCAATAGAGCTAGATTTAGAAATAAATTCTACTGCTGATGAAGCTGGATATTGGTATGATAATCTAAATAATAATAATAATATAGTGGCTATGGATGGATTGAGATTAGATACTAGTAAAAAAAGTTTATATGGATATTCTGGAAATGTAATATTTAGAAATGTCGATCTCCCTTTTATTTCAAATAAAATTAGATATATACATGAACTAGATAATAACTTTATAGAAAACATAGTAGATAAAGCATATGATAAAAATTCTACTGAAATTAATTTAAATAAATATTCATATGAAATAAGATAAAAGGATGGTGCTTATATTTGAAAAAAAGTAAATTACTACAAAGAGGATATTATTTTGGAAATGACAATATAATATTAGATAAATTTATTAAAAACTATGATTCTTACAACTTTATAAAATTTTTTACTGGATATGCAGATGTTACTTTTGCATTAGACTCTAATAATAATATTTATGTTTGTGGAGATAATAAAGATTATTTATTAGGTATAGGAGATAATTCAAAACCTATAAAAATGTTTGTAAAACTTTCTATTGATAATGTAAAGATGGTTTCCATTGGTTCTAATCATGCATTGTTGTTAACTAATGATGGACATGTTTATGCCTCAGGTAAAAATAATTATGGACAATTAGGACTTGGGAATTCTAAATTAGGGGCAATATATTATAATTTCACTAAATTGGATATTGATGATGTTAAATATATATCCTGTGGAGACTGTACCTCATACATTGTAAAAAATAATGGTACTTTTTTTGTCTCTGGATTAAACTCAGATGGACAGTTAGGTCTTGAAGATGTGGTTAATAGAGATATATTTACTTTAGCTGATATTGATAATGTTAAACTAGTTTCATCATTCTATAAGCATGTTTTTATACTAAAAAATGATAATACATTATATGGATGTGGGAAAAATAATAATGGACAACTTGGGCTTAGTAATATTGATGTTACAAATAAATTTACAAAAGTAGATATAGAAAATGTTGAAGATATTAAATGTGGGCTAGAATTCTCAGCTTTACTAAAAGATAATGGTTCTATTTATTTTACAGGATCTAATTCTTATGGACAATTTGGAAATGGTACAACAAATTCAAGTAATGTTTTTTATCTTTCTAATAAAACAGAAATTAAATCTATACACTGTGGAAATTGCCATACGATAATACTTGATAAAGCAAAAAATGTATATACTTCTGGAAAAAATCTATTTGGTGAATGTGTTGTTGATAATGAATATTACACAACTCAAATAACTTCATTTAGAAAAGTTTATGAATCTGCAAATTATATTATTGCAGGTTCAAAACATAATATTGTGATGAATAATGAAAATAAAATGTTAGTGAGTGGATATAATAATAAAGGGCAATTAGGATGTAGCTTTAATGAAATGATTTTATACAATTTTGTTGAACCTAAATTCCATGATACAGATAATTTGAAACATATTTATAAATATAAAGATTTTTTAAATGTTTCTAAAGACAATTGCGAAATAAACAATATTAAACTCTCAGATGATTTTCATGATCATAAGCAAGTAAAATTAACAGAGCAAAACATGTTTATACTGTTAAACAATGGTTCTCTTTATGCTTGTGGTAGAAATAATGTTGGGCAACTTGGTCTAGGAGATAATGAAGACAGAGCTTTCTTCTGCAAAGTTCCAATTGATAATGTAGTTGAAATTCACTCAGATAGAATAGGAAATATAACATATTTAACAAAGTCTGATGGAACTATATGGAGTTGTGGAAATAATAGTGGAGGACAACTTGCTTTAGGAGATACAGTAAATAGAAATACTTTCACTAAGATTGATATCAGTAATATCAAGCAGCTTTGTATTGAATCAAATTATGTACTAGCTCTAAATGGAGAAGGAAATATGTTACATACTGGTATGGATACTTATGTAACTGGCAGCACTCGTGCTTTAGTATTTACACCTAATGATTCTGCATCTAGAAAGATTAAAAAAATAGCTACTTATGAAAGTAATGCCTTCGCTATAAATGAACAAGACTATTTAGAAGTAAGAGGTGCTAATTCTTTTTATGAACTTGGTCTTGGAGATAATTCTGCTCATAATTCGTGGACTTCTAACAACTATATTTATTATTGGGAAATTTATACTTCAGGTTCAAATACTAACACTAGAAATACAAGGTTATCTCCATACACTATAAAAGATATTTTGCCATTTTACAAAGGTTGTGCTGTCTTAACAAAAAACAATATTTTATGTATCTCTGGCATTAGTTCTGCCAAATCATCATTTTATCGCTTTGGAGATTTAGGGGTAAGTAATACTTATACTGGTAGTAATAGTTATTTCTATACAAAATACAATTCTCCGAATTATTATAGTTTAAATAATTTGGATACCCTTAATTTTATGGAAACTTGTTCTTGTTTTATCATGAATGATAAAATGTATTATTGTAATTCTACTAGCTCTAATCTAAAAACAAGTAGTGCTACTCTTGCAACATGTGCAGATAGTTATATCCTATACTATTATAATAATTTATTAAAATATATTGATACTGGAAATACAAGTTATTCCCCTGATTATGGATATAAGATAGATTATCCAATAAAAAATGTGAAAAAATTAATTTCCTCAAAAACTAGTTCTCTTGTAATTGATGACAATAATAATATTTATTGTATAGGAGCAAATAACTACAATAAATTTGGAATAGGAAATAACAACTCAGCCAATGTAACTAATTTAACAAACATAACAGACCAATACATATCTTATATTACTATAGATGAAATTAAGAAAGTGGAAATGAAAGGTAACTCTGTATTCATACTGAAATATGATGGTACACTATATGCATGTGGTTCAAATAATTATGGGCAATTGGGTCTTGGTGATAAAATTAATAAAGACAAATTCGTACAAGTTGTTATAGATGATGTTGATGATATTATAACTAGTGGATCTAATACTTTTGCTATAAAAAAAGATAACTCTATTTATGCCTGTGGCTTAAATAATTATGGGCAATTGGGTCTTGGTGATACCTTAGAACATACTCTATTTTCTAAAGTATATATAGAAGATGTAAAGACTATACTTTGTTCTACCTCTACTTCATATATCCTAAAAAATGATAATACATTATATAGTTGTGGCATTAATACTAATGGACAATTAGGTCTTAAAAACTACAATAATTATGATACTTTTTCAAAGATGGATATAATAGATGTGAAAAAAGTTAGTTGTTCTAACAATACAGTTGCAATTTTAAAAAATGATAATACTTTTTATATGGCAGGTATAAATAATAAGGGACAGTTAGGATTAGGAAGCACTACAGATTCTAATACACTAATGAAGATATCAGAAGATGTAAAAGACTTTTACATAACTAATAATAATACATTTATTATTTCAAATACAAATAAATGTAAAGTAACAGGCGAGAACTCAAGTAAATGTTTAGGTTTAAATAATACTTCATCTATTGTTACTTTCACAGATTTAGATTTAGAAGGTATTGACAAAATAGTATGTAATGACTATGCTACATTATTTTTAACTTTAGACAATAAACTCTATACAGCTGGAAGTAATTCATATGGTTCAGCACATGCTAATGCTGTTTATACTTTAAAAACTGAAGATGTAAAAGACATATTTGTAAGTCCATACTCTGCATATTATTTAACTAAAAAACATGAACTTTATGGTTCTGGAATAAATAGTGCTGGTCAACTTGGATTAAAAGATTTAACTACAAAGACAACTTATTTAAAAACTGCTGATGATGTAAGCACAATGATTACATCAGAATCAAATAGTATAATAATAAAAAATGATAAAGATATATTTATATGTGGTCGAAATGTAGAAGGTCAACTTGGATTAAAAAGTACTTACAATGTAAAAAATAATAATAACACTTTAGTTTCTGAATATATCCAAATGCCATTTGTTCTTGGAGATAATATTGATATTAAAAGAAAACATAATTGTGTTGTAATAAACAATGATACACTGATTATAACTGATAATGATATAAACTATAAAGATATTTTTGGTAGTGAATATTCTGGTTATAATTGTATTAAACTACCATTTGATAATATAAAAGAAGTATCAATGTCTAGAACACACATAATAGTTCTCTTAAATAATGGAGATTTATATGGACGTGGATCTAATAAATATGGAGAATTATTCAAAGATAAAACGATTACTCAATATGATGAATTTGTAAAATTAGATATAGAAGATGTTAAACATATAGAATGTGGAAATAATTACACATACTACATAAAAATATCAGATAATAGCCTATGGGCATTTGGTAACAATTCAGAATACCAGTTAGCAATTGGTCATAATGATACTGTAAGTTTACCACAAAAAATCACTTTATCTAATGTAAAAAAAATGTATGTACATAATAGATATAATTTGGTAATAACTGAAAATAATGATTTATATGTACAAGGTCAAAATTTAGAAGGATGTTTTGGACTAGGTATAGAAAATAAAAATGTTCTAGTAAAAAATTTTACTAAAGCTGCAACAAACATAAAAGAAGTAATACAATTTGATGAAAAAAATATATTCTTAATAGATAATCTTGGAAACATACAAGTCGCTGGTAAAAATAACTTTACATTTAAAGTTGATAATACAGTTGATAATTTATACGAATTTAGTGTTATACCTACTGATGGAATAGACAACATAATTAATATGCTTTCTACAGATGATACATTATATATAATAGCAAAAATAGATACAGATGAACCAAATATAGAATTATCTCATAAAACCTTAGATTCTGTTAGAATAAATTTACAAGATTCAAATAAAAATATATCAAAAATAGAAATGTTCATAAACGGCAGATCTATAGATACATTAGATGTAACTGACGCTAATTCTATTTTATTTGAAATACCAAGAGATATAATATCTATTGGCAAAAATATAATTATGTTCAAAGCCTATTCTAAATTTAATAATTTTTATGATACTATGTTTATTTATAAAGAAGAAACTGGTAATGAAAATCTATTAAACTCTCAAGTAATAATAGAGGGTAAAATTTATAATATAACTAACATAAGAACTAGATATGATGATGTTATAATAACACTTGATAGAGGACTAGAAAATAGTTTATCTATTGGAGAATCAATCTCAATATTAGTAAATAATATAAATGTTAAAGTAAATATTAATAATTTAGATAATTTTATAGATCTTAAATTGAAGGAAATAAAAAAAGTAAGCTCTGGATATCAAGAAATATATGAACTTGAGAAATCAAATATTACATCAGTTCAACCAAAAATAACTGTAGAAAAAGGTGATAAATGGACAAACATAAGAAGACCTTCAATGTTATTTAGTTATGATCCAAGTCAGTTTGAAGATAGTTCAAATATATAGGAGGAATATATGTTTAAATTAGATGTTAATAAAATAAATAATATTAAAAGTAATAAAACTAACAATATTAAATTTAATGATATAAATACAAGTCAAATAACTCAAGACAATGATATTACAGATTTAATGTTGGCAACTGCTGAAATATGTGAAATGGTACTAGGCAGCCAATCAGAGGCATCTGCTATGTCATTAAAAAATATAACTTTAAATGAAGGAGGAAATAGTATGGCAGCAATTTATGTAGGATTAATAGAAAGAGGTTTAAAAACAATTGATCAAGTACCTATAAAATACAGAGAAGAAGTGAGAAAAATGTGTGAAGCACTAGAGATTCCATTATCATAGAACTTTAAGGGTTCTTTTTTTGTGCTTAAAATAGAGAGTTACTAATGTAGCTCTCTAACCTAAAGAAGAAGGTGATAAATTGTTAAATGAAGATGTAGTAAAAAAATTAAAAAATGTACCTAATGATACTAATTTAGAACTTAATAAAAAAACAACTATTAATGATGCAGAAGAATCTGAGACTACAACATATTCATCTAAAAAAATAAAAAGTTTAGTAGATACTATAGAAAATACAGCTAATAAAGTAACTATAGAAGATATATCTAATAATTTTACAAGTGATAATGTAGAAGGAGCATTAAATGAACTTTTTCAAACTGTCAGTAATGGAAAGAAATTAATCGCTACTGCTATTACTGACAAAAAAGTACCAACTAATAGTAGTGATACATTTCAAACTATGGCAAGTAATATTAGTAGTATAAAACAAATGCCAGATATGCCTAATGATATTGAAGAAGTTTGGAGTTTTACAGGCCATACAGGGTATGTTAAAGGTGTATGCGTAGATTTAAATGGAAATGTATATAGTGCCAGTGATGACTATACAATAAGAAAAATATCTTCAAGTGGTACTGAGATATGGACATTCACAGGCCATACACTATCAGTAGAATCCATATGTGTTGATAAACAAAATAATATCTATAGTGCCAGTGATGATTACACAGTAAGAAAAATATCTCAAAGTGGTATAGAAATATGGAAATTTACAGGCCATACAGGGTATGTTAAAGGTGTATGCGTAGATTTAAATGGAAATGTATATAGTGCCAGCGATGACTATACAATAAGAAAAATATCTTCCAGTAGTGCTGAGATATGGAAGTTCACAGGTCATACAAGTTATGTCTTTTCTGTATGTACAGATTTAGATAACAATATTTATAGTGGTAGTTATGATAATACTGTAAGAAAAATATCTTCTAGCGGTATAGAAATATGGAAATTTACAGGTCATACAAGTTCAGTGTATTCAGTATGTGTAGATTTAGATAGTAATATTTATAGTGGTAGTGATGATAAATCTATAAGAAAAATATCTTCAAATGGAACTGAGATATGGAAATATAATGAAAATACTAGCAATATATTTACAGTCAATACAGATTCTGAAGGCTCAGCCTATGTTGGAGGCAGAGATAAAATTATAAGGAAAATATCTTCAATTGGCACAAAAATATGGGAGTTTGAAGGTAATACTGATTATGTCAAATGTATTTCTATAGACTCTAATAGTAATGTTTACAGTGGCGGATATGATAATACTATAAGAAAATTTCAACAAAATTTAGGTATTTTAGTTACAAAAGATAACCAAAGCAAAATACACAAGGTAACTAAATTAGGAACTCTTGTAGAAGAAGTATATCCTTATCCTGATAATATATGGACAACTAATCTTGATGTTGACATAATCATGTCAACACATATAGATTTCAATGATAATATAATAAATTGTGATGGATTTGATAGATCAGTAATTAAAACATCGCCTTCAGGTGATCTTATTTGGAAATATAATTTTTTATTTAGTTTAGGTATATATTCAGTATGTACTAATAATGATGGTTTAGTGTACTGTGGAGGCATCAGCAGTCTAATGTTTTTATCTGATCCTAATGTTGTTTCTAATGAATTACCTTTACATTCAGATGTCATTATTAGTCTAGCAATTGATAATAGTAATAATTTAATAAGTGGTAGTTATGATAATACTATTATAAAAACATCATTAGAAAGAGACGATACATTCATGAAGTCACTCTGGACATTTACAGGACATACTGATCATATTACTGTAGTTACAGTTGATTTACATGATAATGTGTATAGTGCTAGCAATGATAAAACAGTAAGAAAAATATCTTCTGATGGTGTTGAAATATGGAAATTTATAGGGCATACTGATTCTGTAAATTCAGTGTGCGTAGATTCTAAATATAATGTATATAGTGCTAGTAATGATAAAACAATAAGAAAAATATCTTCTAATGGTGTTGAGATATGGAAGTTTTCAGATCACACTGATTCTGTAAACTCTGTATGTGTAGATTCAGAGTTTAATATTTATAGTGGCGGATCTGATAGTACAATAAGAAAAATAGCCCATAATGGTGTTGAGATATGGAAATCAACATCTTTTACTAAGTCAATTAAATCAATATTATTAGATTCATCTAATAATATTGTTATAACTTATAATCTTAATACTATAAGTAAATTGAAAAATACACATGTATTACAAAAAGTAGCTTATTATAACTAATTTTAGGAGGAAATAGAATGCAAAAATACTTAACAGGATTGGAACATAAGGAAGGTAACATTTATAAAGTGAATTTAATACATAATATGCCATTTGATAAAGTTAATGGCTTAGGAAAATCAGCTCAAGAATTGGAATTGAATGGTGTTCTAATTGATACATTAATTGAAGCTGAACATAAGGAAGGGTTTGCATCTATTATGTATGTAGATAAGACAACAAAAGAGATTACATATGAGTATGTAGAAATACCATTGACACCAGAACAAGAAGCTCTAAGGAAAGTCAAAGAATTAGAATTAGAAAATGCTAATATAAACTATGCACTAATGATGGGAGGATTAATATAATGTTAGGATTTGAAAAAATAAAATACTATTATAATAATAACATATGGACTAAAGAAATGGTTAAAAATGCAGTACTTAAAGAAAAGATAACAGCGAAGGAATATAAAGAAATAATAGGTGAGGACTATATAGCATAGTTCTTTTTTTATTGAAATAAACTGAGAAGCATATTTATATGTAGTTCTTTAAATAAAGAAGAAGGTGATAGATTGTTAAATGAAGATGTAGTAAAAAAATTAAAAAATGTACCTAATAATACAAATAATGAGATTGAGAAAGTTAATACAAATATAGAAACTACTAAAACAGAGTTAAATACTAAAATTGACCAGCTAATAGCAGGGGGTTCTAATGTAGCATCTACTCAAACAATAGATACTGATGATTGGGTAGATGATGATGAAGGTGGATTCAAGGCAACTGTAACGCATAACTTATTAACACAAAGAATAGTTGTAAATATTATAGATGCTACTACAAAAGAGAATGCAGTTACAAACTTTAAAATTATAGATGATAACTCGATTAAAATTAGAAGTGAAACAAAAACTGAGTTAAACGTTTATGTTATTAATGGAAATGCAGAGACTCATTTTATTAATGCGACTGTTGATGATAATAGAGTGTCTGAAATGACTACTTATTCATCAAAAAAGATTGAGAATAGATTCGTTAATTTAGAAGAAAAAGTAAACAGTGGGCTATCTGATATTACTACAAGTGTGAATAATATGTTACCTATATAAAGGAGAGTGTTAAAATGGCTAAAGTTTATGAATTTGAGCGTGCATATAGTGAGCAAACTGTTACTTTACCACGTGGTAAGTATTTGCTCGAATGCTGGGGAGCAGCAGGTGGAGGAGGTTGTTCTATAGCTGACCCTAATTTGCGTTCCAGAGGAGGATATTCAAAAGGGGAATTAATGTTAAAAAAAGAAACTACTTTACATGTATATGTTGGTTGTAGTGGTAGAGATAGCTGGGGACCTCCTCCATTTAATGGTGGCGGGAAAGCACTAATACATGAAAGTGATGCCAATAAAGACCTTGTTTATTGCAATGGTGGAAGTGCTGTTGATATAAGACTCATTGGAGGTTATTGGGATGATGAGCAAGGGCTATTATCACGTATAATTGTTGCTGGTGGAGGTGGTAGAAATAGCTTTGGAGATAAAGGCGGAGATGGAGGAGGTGCTATTGGTGGTGATGCTCTTGGTAAAGGAGCAACGGAAATTAAAGGAGGAAAAGGGACGAGCGGGACTGATGGTTCTTTTGGAAAAGGTGGTAGTGGAATCAAAGATAGTAAATATGAAGATAGTGGAGGTGGAGGCGGAGGTTGGTATGGAGGAGGAAGCGGACCAACAGCTGGTGGAGGAAGTGGCTATGTTTTAACAGAAAGTAGTTATAAATCAGCTGGATATATACCAACTAAAGAGTATTGGCTAGAAAATGCTGTTACAACAACGGGTGGTGGCATTGCAGGAGGACATGGAAAAGCTAAAATAACGCTAATTCAAGGGTTACCTTTTCTTGTTATTAATTCTTACACATCGCAACAAGCTATTTTTACAGCAGAACATACAGAAGAAAATAAACTATCTAAGATAGAATGGTTTATAGATGATACACTAAAAGAAACATTTACTACAGATTTATACTTAGAAAGAACTATTAACTATACACTTGAAGATAATGCTCTCCACACTCTTAAGATAGTTGTAACAGATGTTAATAATGTAAATTATGAGCAAGTTGTTACTATAAGTAAGAGTATAATGCCACTTCCAACAAATGCTAATTTACAAGATATATCATCTAAATTAGTAGAGATTGGAGAAAGTTTTAAGAATGGAAAAACAAGTATTATAAATACTTTAGCATTAAAGAATATAGATGCAAGTTTAAATAATACACTTGTGGAATTATCAGAGAAGATTAAAACGAGTTTTGATAGTGGGGATGCTAGTATTGAGGATTTAACAAGCAAATTAACACAGTCTAATAATACTATAACACAGTTAAATTCTAAATATAAGGTTGCTAGTGGTAGCAGTGTTGTTAATAGTTGCACCAATATGAAAGGCTTTTATTTTAATAGTGATTATCTATTTTTATTTCCTGGAGCCATTCAAATTAACGGACTTAATTTTGTTCCTAATATATTTTTTACTACTTTTGAATTAATTGATAGTGGTTATTTTCGTAAATTTCTTGTTTTTGCTTGTCGTGGTATTTTCACTCAGGATTTTGTGATTACTGCACATTATCACCGCTTAGAAACATATTTAAAAGATTTTAAAGTTGAAGGCGAAGTTCTTAAATTAAATGAACGTGATGTTTATATGGATAATAGAGGTATACAACTTCCTTGCCAAAGACAAGGTTCTTCTTTTAAGTGGCAAGCTATAAAATTTATTTAATAAATGAGGTGATAAAATGAATAGACCAAATAGAATTATATGTGACCAAACAGGCAAAATACTCTTGCAAACAGGAGAAGCAACAGGGGATGTATTGCAACATGATGAAATAACTGAATTACATTGTATTGATGTTGAATATGGAAGTATAGATTATACAAAAAATAGAATTACAGGTATAAATATAGAAACAAAAGAACCAATTTTAGAAGAAATACAAATATATGTGAGTGAAGAAGAAAAGAGAATACAAGAGTTAGAAAATCAAATTTTATTAAATGAAAATGAAAAAGTAGGAGGATTATTATAATGAATATAAATAATGTTGTAGTAAGAATATTGTCAGAGAGAATACTAAACAAGGGATTAAATCTTTTGAAAAATAGAGAATTTCAACTAGATGATGTAACTAATATAGAGTATAGAAAAGCAGTAGAGGATTATATAATTAGAGAAAGTGGAATAGTAGAAGGAGCAGAACCAACATTATAGAGGTTCTTTTTTTATTGGAAAGAGGTGGTTTAATTTGATATATAAAGATTTACTTAAAAATCTTGATGATATAGAGAATCTCAAGGAAGTTGAAAGTATAAAATGTAGCACAGATACAGGTGAATATACAATAGAAAATAGTAAAAAAGGATACTTGACTAATTTTAATATACAAGGTAAGACTCTAGTTAATTTAGCCAATCCTAATAATGTCTATATCACAGATGGAGTTAGATATAATAACCCATTTAGATATATTGAAAGTGGTAAAACTTATACTTTTATGAATCTATGTAATAAACAAATAAAGTATACTTATGGAGGTATTGGAGATATAACAATTCCTCCATATAGTAAAGTATTCTATACTATTCCAAATACTAATATCACTGTATCAGAAATTATGTGTTATGGTCATACATCTGATGGTTGGGAAGAAACTGATGCAGATAAACAAAAAATATCAAAAGCAATGTTAGTGTTAGAAGGGCATTATACAATTGAAGATATAGAATATGTTGAATACTTTGATGGATTACAAAGTGTTGGTCAAGAGTACAATATGGAATTATTCTCATGTAAAGAAGATATTAATATAATACCTAATAACATAACATGGAAAGATGGATATTTTTTAAATAGAAATGATAATTTAGAATATGAGTCCAAACATTATTCTTATACTTTAGATTATATACCAGTTAAAGCTGACACAGACTACACTTTAATTTATGCAAATTGGAATATTTTACTCTATGATAAAGATAAAAATATAATAAATTTTGGCTATCCAAATCCTTATATGAGTATTAATGGACTAGGTGATAAAATATCAGAAGGGTTATTCTTTATTAAAACAACTTCTAATTCATGTTATATGAGGATATCAGTGCCTACTAGATGTAAAGATAAAATAACAATTAGTGAGGGGACTAAATTTGATAAAAAAGTAATTCCATATACATTAAGAAGTTTACCAAATGGAGTTAGAGATGAAATAGTTTATAAAAATAATAAATATGATTTAATAAAGAGATGTGAAGAAAATATTTTAAATGGAAATGAAACTTGGGGAATACACACAAGTATCGAAAAAACAAACACAATAGTATTTGTAACTTCTAAAGGAGTAATAAACTCTAATGCTAACACTTGTATATTAAACTCAGATAAACTTAAATCTGTATCAGCAAATATTCTTACAAATTGTGATTATGAATGTATTGCAAATGGTGAAAATACAGGATATGAAACAATGATAAGAATATGTAAGACAAAAGCGGATAGTTTGGAAACGTTCAAGACTTGGTTGAAAAGTAATAATATTACAGTTGTATATCCATTACAAAAAGCACAAGAAATTGAGCTTGGAACATTAAATTTAGAACAATATGATAACCAAACTAGATTTATTTGTAATACTGATGCTATAACTCCAGATATTAGTTTTGAAAGTACACAAAATTTAGGTAGTCATATAGAAGCTATCAGAGATAATATAAAAAATATTAATAATATACAGTCTAAGAATGTAATTATAGATTTATCTAACAAATTATTAAATGGATGGAAGAAAACAGTTTCAGATAATGATGGATTTATAATAAGTAAAAATGGCAATCAAGTTAGTTTTCACATGCGTATAACTGGAGGAGCAGCAACAGATAGTATTGCATTATTAAAGCTTCCTAATGGATTTATTCCTAAAACTTTTTATGTTTTTCCAATATTCACAACCCAAAATAATCAATTAGTTCAAGGCTTTATGTATTTTAATTTTGCAAATGGATACCTTCAAATTACACAATTAGGAAGCAATGCAGATATATATAGTTATGGAACTTACTTTATTGAATAGGAAAGGAAATTTATATATGAATATAGAAGAAAAGAAAAATATTTTAATAGAATATGGTCTTGAAGATGATTTAAATAATATAGATAACTATTTCATTACAGAGGATAGACAATTGTTTACTCCAGCAATAAAAGGCGGAGAGCTAATTAAGACAGGTGAACAAGTCTACAATGAGTGGTTAGAGTTACAAAAGAATCCGCCTAATTCAGAACCATTAATTGAAGAAATAAATGCAAATAAAATTACAATTTTAATAGAAAATCAGAAGGAGCAAGATAATCTTTTAATAGATAATGCTTATAGAATAGCTATGTTAGAACTTAACACAAACAATGTGTTATAAAATAAATAAAAACAGGAGGTGATAATATGCATAATATTTTAAAAAGAATGATTGAACAAAAAAACTTTAAGACTAAAGAAGAGTTACAAACTAAGTTAGATGTATTTTATGCAATGAATAGAATAAAAGAAAGTGAATATACAGAGTTAACAAATTTATTAGTTAAAGAAGAAACACCAGTAGAACCAAGTGAAATAGTATAGGTTCTTTTTTTATGTTTAAATTTAGAAGGCTGACTAATCTCAGCCTTTTTATTTATTGAAAGGAGTGGTAATTTTGAATATAAAAACATTAACAATTCATGCAGGACATAATCCAGATGGTAAGGTTGGTTCTGGAGCAGTAAAGTATATAAAAGAATCTACAGAGGCAAGAAAAGTACTAAAATATCTAATCCCTTTGGCTCAAAAAGAATGTAAAGTATATGATTGCACTTGTAACAATGGAACTTCTCAGAGTGATATATTGAATAAAATTATAGCTAAATGTAATTCATATAACTCAGATTTAAATGTAAGTGTTCATTTTAACTCAGGTGGAGGTAGAGGTGTAGAAGTTCTAGTATATAACTTAAATGACAAAGAAACTGTTGAAATAGCTTCAAGAATTTGTGAACAAATAACAAAAACTTACCATGCTAAAGGGGATAAAGCTTTTAAAAACAGAGGTGTCAAAGAAAAGAAAACTTTAGCATTTTTAAGAAGAACAAAAGCAAAATCACTTTTAGTTGAATGTTGCTTTGTAGATACAGATGATACTAAAAATTATAATGCTAAAGATATGGCCATAGATATTGCTGAAGGTATATTTAATAAATCTATAAATCAAACGCAGGAGGAAAAAATGAAATATACAATAGTTTATGAAGGTGAAGTTGATAAAGCTATAGCTAATGTAATGGCCATAAATTATAAATCTGATGAAGTCTATGTATGTGAGTTAAAAAATTATGTAGCTGGACATTGTCAAAACCTTTATGTAATAGGCTCAGCTAGTGACAAAATCAAGACCAGTGAAAGATTCACTAAGTTACAAGGTGATGATAGATGGGCGACACTTCATAAAGTATTAGATTTTATAGGGAAGTAGGAGGTATTAAAATTGAATATATTAGATAAAACAACCGCAACATTAGAACAAATCTTTGCATATTTAGATACATTAAATAATAACTCTAATCCACCACATTATTTATGTAAGGCTATAGTACCAATAATATATAAAGAAGCAGAGAAAGAAGGTGTAAATCCAGTTATTGCAATTGCCCAAGCATTTGTAGAAACTGGATATTTTAATTTTGGCAGAGTTTTAAATCCTTCATATTGCAATGTATGTGGACTTAAAGGTAATAAAGGTGGTGGAGATTTAGACCCATCAGCTCATACAAGATTTAGTTGTTGGGAAGATGGAGCGTCAGCATTCATAGACCATCTAGCTCTATATGCTGGAGCTAAAGGTTATCCAAAATATAGCGAATTAGTTGGGAAGTATGAATACAAAGTCAATGGAGTCACATTAGACCCTAGACATTTTCCATATTTACATGGAGAAGCTAAAACAGTTGAAAATTTATCCGGTAAATGGTGTCCAGATACAGGCTATGGTCAAAACATAATAAATATATGCAATAAGATAAATTCAATGAAAATAGAAAATAATGATATGAAGTTAGAGCAAGTAAAAATTAAAGTAAAAGAATTAAGTGACATTCTTGGATAGGAGGAAGTTATATGGATATAATGCAGTTTATACCTCAAAATTTGATAATACTAATAGGGGGTCTTTACATATTGGGGACTTTTATAAAAGAATCAAATATTAAAAATAAATATATACCTTTTACATTATTGATTATATCAATAATAAGTAGTTGTTTATTTATGAAAGAGTTGTCAATAGAGGCTATCTTTGAAGGTATTTTATGCTGGGGAGCGTCTATAGGTATAAGTCAAATACAAGTACAAAACAAAAAGGAAAAGTAAATGTTATCTAAAGAAATGATTGAATTATTAAGCCAATATGGATATACGGCTATACTATTAACGATAGTAATGTTATGGTTTGGCAGATATTTAGAAAAGAATAGACAACTAGAGCAGGATGACAGAAAAAAGGAAAGAGCTTATTTTTCAAGAGAAATTAAAGAGCAGAGAACTTTATTTGGTAATACAATAGATAAGTTTGATGATAAATTAGATAAATTTGCAGAAGCATTAAATACTAATAATAGTAGGCTTGAAAGAGTTGAAACAGACATAACAGAAATTAAAGACAAATTGAAGACTAGAGATTAATTTCTCTAGTCTCTTTAAAGGAAGTGAAATATTTGGCAACATTTGAAAAGAGAAGTAAAAGAATAAAAATAGAAGGAAATATAAATAAAAACAATGAGAAATTAATAAGAGGATTTCTTCAAGCTAAAAAGATAGCTGGATTAAGTGAGAAAACTATATATGTATACAAATGTGATTTACATACATGGGCTAGATACCTACATGATGAAATGGATGATTTGCTTATTGAAGATTGTACTGAAGATGACATAATGGAGTATATTTCATTTAGAATGGAAGATAACCACGTTAATAGAATAAAAGTTATATTTTCTGGTATATCTTCTTTATATGACCATCTTAGAAGAAAAAGAATTGTAAAAGAAAATCCAGTATCACTAATAGAAAGACCTAAAAAAGGATTACCTGTTGTAGAAAAACATTTTTTAAATATAGAACAAACTAAAGAACTACAAGATAAATTGTCAAAACAAGATGATTTGCAATTAGAAGTTTATATAAATTTTGCTTTGTCAACTGCTGGTAGAGTTACAGCTACAAGTAATCTGACTTGGGAAAATATAGACTTTGATAATAGAGTATGTGATAATATTAAAGAAAAAGGTGGAAAGATAGTAGATTTTTACTTTAGTGAAAAAGTAAAAGATTTACTATTAAAACTAAAAAAACTAAGAGAAGAAGAAAATATAATAAATGATTATGTTTTTTTAGTTAAGTATGGTGGAGAATATCATAAAGCTACATCAGATGTATTAAGAAGTTGGGCGAAGAAGGCTGGTAAATTAATAGAAATAGACAACTTAGCCCCTCACTCACTAAGACGAAGTTTTGCAACTATAGCTAAAGCTAATAATTTACCTCTTGAAGACATATCAACTATTTTGAACCACGAATCTACTGATACAACTAAAATATATATCAAAGAAGATAAAGGTAAAATCTCTAAGTCTAAAGATTTGATAGGTTTATAAATAGATATAAAATTAAAAGGAAGTGAGATTGTGGCATGTAAAAAAGGTAAGAAAAAGAGATAGATAATAAGCCCTCTAGAGATTACTCTTAATTGAGTTTTCTTTAGAGGGCTTATTTTTTTTCTTATGTTTATATAATTTTATTGTATAAAATTATAATTATGTATAATGCTAATCCACTTAAAATACTTTTCAAAAAAAATGATTTTATTTGAAATTTTTTAAATAAAACATCAGAAACATAAAATACCACACATGCTATAAAAAAAATATAAAAATCCATTATTGATTCCAAACTTTTATAAGAGCATATTTATAATCATATTTTCCAACTTTTATTTTATCAAATCTAAAAACTTTTCCTGATGTTACTGTGTTATTAGCATGTTGCACTATTAACCCAACAATTAAAGTTCCCGCTCCAGCAGATACAGCAGATATAATCCAGCCCAAAGCTGTTGCTCCAACAGTTGAAGCTAAAAGAATAGTATTTTTAGAGACATAAATATTATATCCTGTTTTAGTTCTAACAATTTTATTAACACCATTAGACGCTCTACTTCTAACAATACTCATATCAACATCATAACCCATATCTTTTGCAGCTTGATAAATCTCTAAATCGGTAAATGTTATTTCTTCTCCTACTTTTAATTTTTCATCATCATCGTTAGGATTAAATGTAAATACATTAGTTTCCTCGTATTGATAACTAGAATCCATAGTTTCCAGGGCATGTACAGTTGATGCAAATGGCATAGCCAACATAGTTGTTATCATTGTAGTTGCTAAAATTTTATTCATCTTTTTATTTTTCATAAATGCCTCCTAAAAGTTAATAGTTCAGTAGTTCAAATCTCACCTTTACTCATATAACAATATAAGAATTAAATTTTAGATAAATTTTTAACATATGATTTCAGCTGTATAATTATACGCTATTTATTCAATAACTCCTGCCAATTTAATAATATATAATAATAAATAAGGTTATAATAATCAAAGATGTGTCTATAAAATTTTTACATTTTCATTTAATATATTAAATTTATTTTAATTAAGTACCTATCTTAATTCTACTCTGATAGTATAAGATATGCAAGAAATCATTCATTAATAATTATTAAGTATTCATGAATCAATCTTAATTATATATGAAGTTTTATTAAGTATATATATGAAAGCATAACTATATTGTTGAATATTAAGAAACTAATCTCTGGAGAGTTTATTCTCTTGTCTACAACAGAATATTGCATAAGTATTTTTATTATCTATAGAATTTCATCTCTTAATATATTCTATAGTATATAACATATATTTAAGAATATAATATACTATAGAAGTATATTTTTGACATGTATAGCATATTATTAAGGTAAATAACTCAATATAATCTAATGAGGAAGTGTAAAAATGTCAGAAGATAAAATATATGATATAATTGGGAAAAGAATAAGAAATTATAGAAAAAGAGCAGGATATAGCCAAGAAGTACTAGCGAAAAAGGCAGGATTATTTCATGCTTATTTAGGTCAAATTGAAAGAGGCGAAAGTAAAGCATCTCTTCGTTCAATTTTTAAAATAGCAAATGCATTAGAAATGCCACTAGAAATTTTATTTGAGAATATTACACAAAATGAAAAAGATAACGATGCTATATCATCTGAAGCTTATGATTTAATTGATAGCTTGACAGTAAAAGAACAAAAGGCAATAATTAAGTTATTAAAAGAAATAATTCAATATCGCAAACTAGAAGAATAATAATCCTAAAAAGATGCCTAGATCCTAAAGCATCTTTTTTTATTTTATGTTAATATATACTTATAACATATATTTTATAATTTTAAAGTCTATATGTGTTTATTATTGCTTAAGAAAGGAGTATTTTATGTTTATACGAAATATACCACAAGCAGAATTAAAAGTTATGAAGTTTATTTGGGAAAAAAATGATACAGTAACATCAAAAGAAACTATTGAAGCTATGGGACAAAAATATGGATGGAAGCAAACAACTACATTGACCCTTTTATCAAGACTTGTCAAAAAATATTTTTTACATTCAGAAAGAATTAAAAGACTTACATATTATAAAATAGTTGTAACAAAAAAAGTTTATTTAAAAATCGCAACAATACGATTTTTAGAGGAAATACATTCTAATTCAATAGAAAGTTTAATTAGCTCTTTAGAGGATTGTGGCACTATAGATAAAAAGACTTAGTTTAAAGACCTAATATAACTAAATTTTTGATTTTTATAATGTTGTTTTATTAAATATGTTTGATTTATATTATTCTTTAAATGGGAATTTAAGGAATAGTATATAGACGACATAAAACCCATCATAAGTACTCTTTCTCATATTATGTAATTAGAAATAAGTTATTTTGTACATTACGATTTATTATATTTAATGATATAATAAGATTAAGTATGACAATATTGAAAGGAATGATATTATGAAAGAACATGAATTAGAGATAAATATCTCAATACCAATTTCTCTAGTTATTCTTTATTTAGCTATAGTCTCTATAGTAATGCTAGGTATGTCATCTTTAAATAATTTTACTAATATATCATCTATACCTGTAAATGCTTTAGGTTCAACAGTTGGATTTGTGATGTTCCAACTTTCAGTTAGTTTTTTTAAAAATAGAAAATCTATAAATTAAGATATTATTTACATTAAATTTTGTTTTAATATTTTTAATTTGTGGTATAATAAAAGCAAGGAAACATATTTTACTTAACTTTAAGTGATGTTTCCAACTTAAAATTGGTTATTTATTGTTTCGGAACTTAATATTAAGTTCCCAACCACTCTTAGTTTGACGGCTGCGAGTGGTTTTTAATTTATCGTAAATGTAACTAGCCATTACACCAGCTATAATACTCATCATTAGATTTTCCATAGTTTTTCACCTCCTTTCATACGAAAGTGAGGAAAACTCTATAGAAACACCACTCATAGCTTTTTCAAATATTTATTCCTTGCTATGTTTATTATATCATAAATATTAGAAATATAAAATTTATTATTCTATCTAAAAATATTCATTTTATTTTAATGAATGTCTTTTAAACTAAAAAAACAGTTATGAATTTCTACTAATAATTAAGAACTATTCACAAATAATTAATTTTTGTTTATGAATACTTAAGTATTATTAATGAATATTTCCTTGCACAATTTATACTATTGCAATAGAATTGAGATAGGTGCCTAATTAAAATACTTTGGAGGTTTGATATATGAACAAAAAATGCAAAAAAATCATAGCTAATTCTCTAATTGGTACAACTCTATTTACTACATTATTACCATCGGTTTCTTTTGCTGATAGTAACTCTCATCAAACAGGAATAGAATCATACATATTGGATGAACAAAGACTAAAAGATATTGATGAAATTGCAGCATATTTTGGTTTTACAGAACAAGAGAAAGCAGATTATATCAATGCTATTAAGGAAGTAAAGTTAGAGGCACAATCTACACCTACTACAAGAGGAAAATTAAGTTGGGCTGTAAAAATATTAAAAGTTGCTTGGACTAAAATTCCTACAAAAGTTAAAGTTGCTATAGGTGGATATGCAGCTTATGGCAGAATACTTAGTGTTTTAAATACATTCACTGGCACAGTTGAAGGGATTATATAAAGGTTGTAAAAGTCTTGGTATGAGTAATGATGTTGCATGGTGGGTTACTAAGGCATTACTAGCATTTGTCTTATAAAATTATAAATTAGGAGCTGATAATACTTGATTACAAGCATCGTTTTGTATATTATATGTATAATGAACATTGTATGTTATACAAATAAAAAAGGAACTACTTTTTTAGCTGCTAATATAGTCATGTTGCTTTCAAATGTAGTCTTATCAATTTTAAACATAAATAAGATGCACAATAATATTATATCTGGTATTGTATTATTAGGATTTCTTCTTTCTATCATACTATTTATAACATCATATTTTGCAAATAAAAAAGCTTAGTATAGAAATTAAGATATAGTAGATATTGATTAGGATTATAGCTTATTTTTTATAAAGTTATAATCCTAATATCATCTAATATGCGACGCTCTATACGCCATTTTAAGGCTTTATAAAAATTCACCTTTGCGTTTATACCTCTGATTTTTATTATTGATTTTATATTTCTTGATAATAATTATTAATTAGCTTTAAATAAGTTTTCAGAAATTTTATCAGAAGCTTCTTTATCCATCTCTTTAAGTACATGAGAATATACATTAAGAGTAGTATTAATATTTGAATGTCCTACCCTTTCAGATATAACTTTTATAGGTACTTTAGAATTTATAAGTAAAGTAACATGTGAATGTCTTAAGTCATGGAATCTGATATGTGGTAAATTATTATTCTCTAAAAACTTTCTAAATCTCTTACTCATAACATCTTCAGCAATTGGATTCCCTTTTCTATCAAAGAATAGTAAATTATGTTCATTTCTAATAATACTTCTTAATAATTTCTTATTCTGTTCTAATTTATAATCTTTTAGTAAATTCATAAGCTCTACTGGTGCGAATATTTTTCTAATTGAGCTTTCAGTTTTAGGCTCTTTAAGTATAACAGAACCATCTAATCTACTAGTTATCTTACTTACTGTTATTGTATTTTCTTCAAAATCAATATTATCCCAAGTTAATCCTAAGACTTCTGAAAGTCTCAAGCCTAGCCCTGTAGCCAAACTGATGGGCAGTTCCATGTTGGTATTTTTAGCTACTTCTAATAATTTTAGCATCTGTTCTTTATCATAAATTTCATTTTTAAATTTTTTAATTCTAGGACTTTCTATACCATCTATAATATTTTCTTTTATTAACTTAATTCTATAGGCTCTCTTTATTGCAAGTCTTAACACATTTATATGAACTTTTATCGTTTGAGGATTTAAATTACCAGCTAAATCATCTATATAATTTTGTATATGAATATTTCTTAGCTCTTGTAGACGATATCTCCCAATGGAAGGATTAATATGATTTTTACAAATGGCCATATAACCATTGTATGTGGAAGCCGATACATTATCTTTGTACTTCTCAAGAAAATCTAATAAAAAATCAGATAGTGTTATTTCATTTGGAATAAGAAAGCTATCTTTATATATACTATCCTTAACTTCGGCCAATCGTTTGTTCGCATCTCTTTTTTTATCAAATGCTCCCATATTCTTTTGTTTTCTTTTTCCTGATTCATCATCTCTAAATTCTAGGTACACTACATAGTTTTTATTTCTTTTCCTTATAAAAGCATTCAT